>DYCW01000249.1 GCA_019417865.1 Ruminococcus sp.
GTAAATTGCACCGCCATTCCTTGGTTCAATCAATGCAGAACCGATTGTGGACGAACCATTTGCAAGAAATCTTCCTTTTCCAATTTTACCGAAGCAGAAGAGCGGATAGGTGGAGCTAAATGCACCGACGCTGTACAGACCTTCCTCGTAAGTCTGTCTTTCTACATATCCCTGCATGTTTACACTGTTGTCAAAATAAATATGATCTATATCAGACGCAGTATAGGACAGCAGGAAAGCACTCATGCCAATCGTGTTGTCCCCTTGGATATATATTTTTGTGGGGATATGCACATCACCCTGAGCCAATTCTTCTGAAGAAACAAAATTACGCTCTGGCTGAAGAATGAATTTGTATGGTGTTGTGCTGGAATAGCTGCTGCTTAGGATAGCATTTCCAAATTGCTCGTTGTCTTGCTCCAGAAGCAGGGCTTTGTAAGAGCCATCTTCGTTGGTTTCAGCGGATGCTGAAAGTGTAGAAAATGGGGATGCCAGTGCAGCACAGCAGAAGCTGCAAAATACGGCAGCAGAAAACAGTTTTTTCATAAAAATCATAGAGACTCCTTCCTGTTACAAATGTAAAATGAGGCAAAAGTGCCATTGGTTTTTGTGTGTTCGTGTAAAAGAGAAGACTGGCTGATTCCAGATTTGGATAGAATCTGGTCACCTTGATTATAACATGTTCTAGTACGCTTGTCAAGAAAGTCGTGAATCCTTTTCTTTTTACAATTGTAAGTAAAATAGCGATGTTCGTTAAAGAGCCTTTATGCAGGAAAACAGCAAAAAGCGGACAAGTGCTTGGTTAGGTGCATCTGTCCGCTTTTGCAATGCCTGTCAGAATATCGAAAATATTTTATTCGTTAGGAATTGTATATTTAATTTTTTGAATATAATGTATAACAGTCGATCTGTTCGTTCCAGTCTGCATCATAATAGAGAATGTACATTTCTACTTTCTCTATTTCCTCTGGAGCAATTGGATGGTTGTAGCAGCAGATTCTGCCTGTAATTTCTGTTTCATCCGATTTTGCAGTTCCACGCACGTAGGCAAATTCTTGATAGGGGGTACCATCCAGATTGTAACTGCCATCTTCCGGATTGCGGGAAATATCGTCGAACATAAAGAAATCTTCTGCCAGAATCGTGCCATCCTTCAAATAAACCACCGCAGCAGAAGAGCCATTTTTTCGCTGTGCTTCGGATGGGTTAGAAACGGAAATCGAGAGGTCATCCAATACCACCTGCATTCCGTTTTCTTCTGCTGTAATGGGAGTTGTCTTTGGTGCGGCAATGGGGATATCTGCCGACCAACTGCCAGAGAGCACTGCTGATTGTTCGGCAAATGCTTTTTTCTGGGCTTCCATGGTCAGGCGGTCATACTCTTTTTCCTTCCAGAGCGTTTTCCATTCCTCAATGCTCATGTCTTCTGTAAAGTACGCTTCTCGCCAGCTGTCCTGTAAATCGCAGATCTGCTGTTGCACCGCTGTTCCCTGTGCAGCGGTGTACACACCGGCAAAGTCTATATGCAGTGTCCCATTGGAAAACGCTTCATCGGTGAGATAGTAGGTAGCGTAATAGACCTTGTCAGATGTTTCGCAGGGTTGAAGCGGTTCACTGAGGTAGCCGCTCTGATGGAGTGTTTTTTGCACGCCGTCCTCTGTAGTCAATGTAAAATACGGTAAAAAGTACATGTCATCTGTCAATATTGTGTCATTCTTTACCGTCAGCTGTACACTGAGCATCAGGGTGTTGTGGTCGTTGTAGAAACCAAGCAGGGAAACGGTAGCGGCATCCGTTTGGGTAAAGGTAACATCCGGGCAGCTGTAATAAGGCTGCATTTGTGTAATTGCCTCTGGTACTTCCATTCCAACACCAGGTACAGTTCCTGAGGCATCTGTGATATTGGAACCCGATACCGCAGTAAAGAATAAATCCATATTGCCGGAGACCGCCGCAGTGGTCACGGTTCCGCCTATTAAGACCGCCGCAGCGGCAGCAATGCCGAACAACCAGTAGGGTTTCTTTTTCCGTAGAGACGAATAGCAGCCTGCTTGCCGCATGACATGGTCAGAAACTGCCTTTTTGTCAATCGGCTGCTCCTGCATGGCGGGCAGCATAGCATCATTGGGTTCAAAATGGTCAAAAATGTCATATAGATTCCGTTTCATATACATAACCCCTTTCCATCAGCAGTTGTTTGAGTTTTTTTCTTGCACGGTGCAGCCGAACTTTTACCGCTGCTGCGGATAAGTGGAGTTCTGCCGCAATTTCCGGCACATGCTGATAAATAGTAGTAATAGCGAATCAAAACGTCCCGATCGTTTTCAGAAAGTGCCTGTAAGGTATCCTGTAATGCTTCTGCAAGCAGAGTGTGTTCCACGGTCTGTTCCAAGTCAGCTGTTTCCAGCAAAAACGCCTCTTCCTCCAGCGGCAGGACTTCCTGTGCGGTACGCAGCCGGCTTTTTGCTTTGTTGCGTGCAATGGCAGCAAGGTAAGCCCGTACTTTTCCGATTTGCAGCTTGTCCGCTGTCTGCCATACGGCAAGAAATGTGTCTGCTGTCAATTCTTCCACGTCTTGTTCATGGAGGGTATTGCGTGTAATATTTCGGATAATGGTTCCCACATAGGCTTGATAGGTCGTCATCAACGCTTGCAGACCTTCTGGTTTTTGCTGTTGCAGCAGTGTAATCAGTCGGCTTTCCCGCATGATGCATTCCTCCTGTTTTTGTTCTTCTTCTGTTTTTGCATTTGTCAGTGTTGCAGCTGCCTGACACTTATCATAACGCTGAAAACAGGAAAAAGGTTACTGCTTTTTGCAAAATAAAATAGGAACAGTACGAAACGGCTGTTCCTATGAAAATGGATTTGTGGTTTTATCGTTTAAAAGCCATTTCCTTCGGGTATACTAAATCCGGAGGTGAAACGCATGGCATTTCAAAAGGTGATGATATCCGGTATCAACACATCTGAACTGACAGTGTTGAAAGAAGAAGAAAAGATGGCATTGCTGCGAGAGATTCAGACAACTGGCAGCAAGGAGGCACGGGATAAACTCATCAAAGGCAATCTGCGTCTGGTGCTGCTGTCTCTTATACACATCTCCGAGCC
>DYCW01000025.1 GCA_019417865.1 Ruminococcus sp.
CCATTAACCGATCAAATGCTGCCCGCTTTTCCTGCCGAAATAAAATCCCTGAAGTATCCAGACAGGTATGAATGCCCTTTTCTTTTGCCTTTGTGAATAATTCTGTCAGAAATTCCATCTGCACCAATGGTTCCCCGCCAGTTGCGGTAATCCCACCGTCCCGATAAAATTCTTTCAGTCCATCGTATTCGTGCAGCAATGACTCTGCTGTTCGCCGTTGATTGACATTATATTCCCATGTATCAGGATTATGGCAATACTGGCAACGCATGGGACATCCCTGAAAAAAGATGACAAACCGAGTCCCCGGACCATCCACTGTACCATAGCTTTCTGTCGAGTGAATATAGCCTTCCATAAGTTCCTCCTTTCCTGATTTTACAGACAGAGGCAGTATGCCCTGTTCATTCAAAATTATGAAAAAAGGGGACGCACAACGTACATGCGTCCCCCACTTTTTCTTACAGACTTTTCCGCTGATAATCTTTTCTTAGAGAGCAGCGTGGAACGTTCTGGAGATCACGTCATCCTGCTGTTCCTTCGTCAGCTTGATGAAGTTTACTGCGTAACCGCTTACCCGAATGGTCAGCTGCGGATACTTTTCCGGATGCTGCTGTGCATCCAGCAGTGTCTCTCTATTCAAAACATTTACGTTCAGGTGATGACCGCCTTTTTCAGCATAGCCGTCCAGCAGTTCTACCAGATTATCAATTTGCTTTTCATTTGCCATGGCACATTTCCTCCTAAAAAATTCAATACCAAACGAATCGCCCAAAACGGATCACTCGTCTTCATCCATCAATTCTGTCGGCTGACAGCAAGCTTGATTGCCGATTGCACAATCCATGCTACGGTATGTGTCCACACGCAATCCCTCCTGTGCATCCTGTTCGGTTACCACAAGATGACCGCTGCCCTTTTCCATCAGCTGTTCAATCATATCCACCAGTGCATCTGCTTTTTCCGCATCGGTTTGATTGGGTTGCTGTTTCACTGGAATCGCCTCCTTCATTTCTCACAGAACAAAACGGTACTGTTGCTTACTTTTCAAGATCCTTCTTAATGGATTCAATATCCAGATCCCCAACAAATACCTGAGAATCCTTACCCAGAGCACCCGGAATGATGGTGAAAGTATTGGAGATACCATCCTGTGCATTGCTCCACGGCAGTTTTGCAACAGATGCCATAGAAGCAGCTGCACCATGTGTATCACGACCGTGCATTGGGTTTGCACCCGGAGCCAGCGGCTGTCCCTTCTTTCTGCCATCCGGTGTGTTACCAGTCTTCTTACCATATACAACGTTAGAAGTAATGGTCAGAATGGAAGTGGTCGGTACACCGTTCCGGTAGCAGTAATTGCTGCGGATCATATCCATAAACTTGTTCAGAATTTCAACAGCAATGCTGTCCACACGGTCATCATTGTTGCCATACTTCGGGAAGTCGCCTTCTACTTCAAAGTCCACAACGACACCAAATTCATCACGAATGCACTTTACCTTCGCATACTTGATAGCAGACAGCGAGTCAGCCACAACCGACATACCAGCGATACCTGTTGCAAAGTAACGCTTTACATCTCTGTCATGCAAAGCCATCTGCAGTGCTTCATAGCTATACTTATCATGCATATAGTGAATGCAGTTCAGGGTATCCACGTACAGTTTTGCCAACCACTGCATCATATCGGTGTATTTATCCATTACATCGTCATAATCCAGATAATCGCCTTCTACCGGTCTGTACTTTGGACCAACCTGGTTGTGCTTACCAGTCTTGGCATCAATTCTTTCGTCCTTACCGCCATTGATTGCATACAGCAAGCACTTAGCGAGGTTGGCTCTTGCACCAAAGAACTGCATTTCCTTGCCAACTCTCATAGAAGATACGCAGCAAGCAATTGCATAGTCATCGCCGTGTGTTACTCTCATCAGATCATCGTTCTCATACTGGAAGGAAGAGGTGTTGATGGAAAGCTTTGCACAATACTTCTTAAATGCAACCGGCAGATGCTTTGACCACAGTACGGTCAGGTTCGGCTCCGGAGCAGTACCCAGATTTTCCAGAGTATGCAGGTAACGGAAGCTGGTCTTGGTAACCATGGTTCTGCCATCAATCCCCATACCACCGATGGATTCTGTTACCCACTGCGGGTCGCCGGAGAACAATGCATTATATTCTGGTGTTCTCGCAAACTTTACCATACGCAGCTTCATAATGAAATGATCAATGAGTTCCTGTGCCTGTTCTTCTGTCAGGATTCCCTTCTCAATATCTCTTTCAATGTAAATATCAATGAAAGTAGAAGTACGACCAAGGCTCATTGCAGCACCATTCTGATCCTTAACAGCACCCAGATAGCCGAAGTACAGCCACTGGATGGCTTCCTGTGCATTGGAAGCCGGCTTGGAAATATCAAAGCCATAACGCTGTGCCATTCCCTTCAGAGCCTTCAGAGCCTTCACCTGTTCTGCCAGTTCTTCCCGCAGACGAATCACATCTTCTGTCATAGTACCGCAGGTAATCGCCTTCTGATGCTCCTTATCTTCGATCAGCTTATCCACACCATACAGGGCAACTCTACGATAGTCACCAATGATACGGCCACGACCATAAGCATCTGGCAAACCTGTGATAATGGCGTTGTGTCTTGCGGCACGCATTTCCGGTGTATAAACATCGAATACCCCTTCATTGTGGGTTTTCCGATAGTGCTTAAAGATGTAGCTGATTTCCGGATCTACAGTGTAGCCATAAGCTTTGCATGCTTCTTCTGCCATACGGATACCGCCGAATGGCTGCAAAGAACGCTTCAACGGCTTGTCAGTCTGGAACCCTACAATCTTTTCCTTGTTCTTATCCAAATAGCCTGCTTCGTGAGAATTTACAGTGGATACAATCTTTGTATCCATGTCCAGCACGCCACCGTTTTCCCGTTCCTTCTGGAACAGATCCAGAACTTGATTCCAAAGTTCGGTTGTCGTAGCAGTCGGGCCAGCCAGAAAGCTCTCGTCGCCTTCATATGGTGTATAGTTCTTCTGAATGAAGTCCCGTACATTTACGTTGGAAGTCCATGCTCCACCGACGAAGCCTTCCCATTCCTTCTGCATTGTTTCTGCCATGATTTGAATCTCTCCTTTGCAATATTTCAACAATTTTAATTGATTGCAATTGCTCCGCAGCGAACTGAAATTTTTCGCTGCCGCTGCCTTACAGAGGGCGGTATTTTTCAGAATTTTTCTGTCCGCTCTGGTCTGATTTAATAATAGCACATGTTCTCAATAATGTCAATAGATTTTTGAAAGTTTCCCGTTAAAAATTCTGGATTTCTTGAAAAAACCGTGTAAAAGAGAATGTTTTTTTGAAAAAAACGATAAAAAGGAACGCAAAACTCTTTTTTCGCTTAAAAACAAAAAGTCCAGCAGAAAATTTCCTGTTTCTCGCAGTGCTATCTGCATAAAAAGCGAGCCTGTCCAATCAGACAGACCCGCTTTTTTCATTTTTAGAACGACATCGCCATGCGGCTTATGCCAATTCAGCAAAGTACTTAATTGTACGAACCATCTGGCTGGTGTAGCTGTTCTCGTTGTCATACCAAGAAACAACCTGTACTTCATACAGATCGTCTGCAACCTTAGAAACCATGGTCTGGGTTGCATCGAACAGAGAACCATACTTCATACCGATTACGTCAGAAGAAACGATCGGCTCTTCGTTGTAGCCATAGGATTCGGTAGCAGCAGCCTTCATAGCAGCGTTGATGCCATCAACTGTTACATCTGTGCCCTTTACAACAGCGGTCAGAATGGTAGTAGAACCAGTCGGAACCGGTACACGCTGTGCAGAACCAATCAGCTTGCCGTTCAGTTCCGGAATAACCAGACCGATTGCCTTAGCAGCACCAGTGGAGTTCGGAACGATGTTTGCAGCACCTGCTCTTGCTCTTCTCAGGTCACCCTTTCTGTGCGGACCGTCCAGAATCATCTGGTCACCAGTATAAGCATGAATGGTGCTCATGATACCGCTCTGGATCGGAGCATAGTCATTCAGAGCCTTTGCCATCGGAGCCAGGCAGTTTGTGGTGCAGGATGCAGCAGAGATGATGGTATCATCAGCTGTCAGCGTATTGTGGTTTACATTATAAACGATGGTCGGCAGATCGTTGCCAGCCGGAGCAGAAATAACAACCTTCTTTGCACCAGCATCGATATGAGCCTGTGCCTTTGCCTTGGACGTGTAGAAACCAGTGCATTCCAGAACAACGTCAACGCCGATTTCACCCCACGGCAATTCAGCAGCATTTGCCTTTGCATAAATGGTCAGGGTCTTGCCGTCAACTGTGATCGTACCTGCTTCATCATCAGCAGAAACAGTGTGCTTTCCTTCACCGATCTTACCACAGTAACCGCCCTGAGCAGTATCATACTTCAGCAGGTGAGCGAGCATAGACGGCTTAGTCAGGTCATTGATGGCAACAACCTCATAACCTTCTGCACCGAACATCTGTCTGAATGCGAGACGACCGATACGGCCAAAACCATTAATAGCAACTTTAACTGACATTGGAATTACCTCCTAAAAATTTATACTCTTATTTTACACCAAAACGGCGAAAAATGCAAGGTCTTTCTATAAAAAAAATTGAAACAAAATACACATTCCCCTGCTTTTCTCTATTTTGCACAAAATCCGACATGGTTTCGTGTGTGTTTTAGAG
>DYCW01000250.1 GCA_019417865.1 Ruminococcus sp.
GCATAGACTTGCCCGTGGCAATTCACACTGCGTTTTCCGCAAAGCCGATGCCTCTCCATGTACGGCGTTTTCCCAACTTGTCAGCTGCCCTTACCACTGTTGGATAATTTGCCTCCAGTTCATTGTTGAAGTTCTGCTGGCTGAACGGCGTCAGTCCGCAGCTTTCACAGTATCCTTTGTAGCGTTCAAAGAACTCTGTTCTGCCGACCTCTGCATCCATTTTCACTTCACAGCAATCCCGGACAAAAGCCAGTACACTATTGCTGTCTTCCCGGTATTTCTGGAGTTCCTGGGCATTGGTCTGTGTTTCGGAAAAGTGAAAATGATTCTGCATGAGCCTCCGCAGACCTTCCAGTGCAAACAGAAATATACCGTCTGCTTCGCAGCGAAACTTTTCTAAAAGTTCTGGGTCACGCTTATCCTCCGGCACAGAATGATTGAACCGCACAATAATAAGCCTTCGATAAAATCCCTCCGATTTATCCCCATAGTTCTTCGGAATGCTGTTGCAGGAAAAGAGTAGTCTTGCATAGGGTTGAAAGGAAAATGGATTCTTATTTTTCTTTTCTACAGTCAGATAATCCTCACCGACCAAAGCCTTGAAAATGCCGTTATCCTCAATACCTTTTGTAGGCAGTTCCGCACAGATATTCGCCCATTTTCCAAACAATTCTGCGGTCTTGAAACGATCGCTTAATGCCTGCCAGGCAACATTGGACACATTTTCTTTCCCAAGCAGCAGTTCATTCAGGACACGCAGCAGCACCGATTTTCCGGCACCGCCCTTGCCCACAATGATAAAGCATTTCTGTGCATGATTGACCGGAATGAGAAAATATCCCAGCATCTCCTGAATCAGTGTAACCTGGTCATCTTCCAGAGACTCATGCAGGAATTTCATAAACCTCGGACACACAGCATCGGGCGTATATCTGACATTCAGCTGTACTGTTGACAGATACTTTGATGTATGTTCAGACAACGTTCCGTCCAGCACATTGTAAAGTCCGTTCCGGACATTGATGATATATGGATTCGGATTCAGTTCCCGGATATCCTTCTGTACCTGCATTTTCCACTGTCCTTCTGTATCGTTAATCTGAGAAAGCTTTGTGTATCTGGTCAGCATTTTATCCCGCACCATATTTCTTGCAGTCAGTTCTGTAATGCCATGATAGACACCGTTTTCATAGGAATAATACTGTTCCGCAGAATAAAAAGTCGGCGAATTCTGTGCCATATATTCCGCAAGCACACCGGGGAGAAACTTCGGACCACGTTCCGTCATTTCGTACCAGTCGGGAATCTCCATACCGGAGCGGTGCTTCCTGGTTTCCGACTTACTCAGAAACGCTTTGTAAAGTTCCTTCTGCAAGGTGAACAGCGGCTTCACGTCTGCATTTTTGAAGCCGAAGTATTGTTTCAAATCATAACTGAGAATCGATTCTGCTGTCACAGTATCCACATTGAAAAGATAATCTGATACAAAATTTCGTGCTGTCTGCAAATCCTCCACCACAGCATTCTGTACTTTCTGCTGCTGTAACAGCACCCGAATCCCATCAATGGAAAGAGGCAGAAAGCAAAGAGCCGCAGGTGATTTACATTTACACTGTCCGCTGTTCAGCTTCGGGCAATGAAATCCTTTCTCTGCAATGGTACGACATGTCATAGGCTTTGTACCGCTGCTGAGAAAGTGCTGGATCTTCCTTTGTGTTTCTTCATAGGAGTAACCGGGATAAGGCTTTGAAAGCTGATGAATGACCTCTGCTCCGCCGTCAAATACACTCAGATTAGAAATCAGCGCATACCAGTCATGCTCAGAGAGAGTTGCTGCATTGTCCCGGCAATACTGAATAAAGTCGCAGGACGCTTCTACGATACAAATGCCTTTCTGTTCTCCGTGCAGCTCTGCTTTCGGTATATGTTCTGTTTCTTCCTGAACAGGCAGCACTCCTATCAGCTGCTCCTGTGTATAC
>DYCW01000251.1 GCA_019417865.1 Ruminococcus sp.
CGGAGATGTGTATAAGAGACAGCCAGAGGTACAGGCAGGCTGTCTGGTCGTACCAAAAACCGTAGAATAATAGGGAGGCAGAAGAAACATGGAGCTTTTTGAACAGACAGCCTCTGTGCTGTCAGAGATGCTGCAAAAAAAAGAATGCAGTGCAGTAGAACTCTGTCTGTCTGTACAGGGACGCATTGCAGCAGTGGAGGAAAAAGTTGGGGCATATGTCACCCAGTGTGAAGATGCACTGGAACAGGCAGAAGCCGTTGACAAAGCAAGAGCAGCGGGGGAGATCCTGCACCCGCTGGCTGGCATTCCAATTGGCATTAAGGATAACATTTCCACAAAGGGTCTGCGGACAACTTGTGCTTCTAAGATGCTGGAGCAGTATGTACCGCCGTTTGATGCCACTGTAATGCAGCCGATTCGAGATGCCAAGATGGTCATCACCGGTAAACTGAACATGGATGAGTTCGCAATGGGTTCTTCCACAGAAACTTCCTATATTAAGAAAACGCACAATCCGCATTGTCTGGACTGTGTACCGGGCGGTTCTTCCGGTGGTTCTGCGGCGGCGGTTGCAGCTGGAGAAGCCATTGTTACGCTGGGTTCTGATACCGGCGGTTCTATCCGGCAGCCATCCTCTTTCTGTGGAACAGTGGGACTGAAACCGACCTATGGCAGCGTTTCCCGTTATGGTCTGGTGGCATTCGCCTCTTCTTTAGATCAGATTGGACCAATTGGCAAATCGGTGAAGGATGTTGCCATGCTCTACAGCCTGATTTGCGGACATGATAATATGGATGCCACCTCTGCTTATCGTACCTATCCGGACTTTGCAGCTGCTTTGCAGGGTAGTAATGTTGCCGGTCTGAAAATTGGTTTGCCGAAGGAATATTTTGGAGCAGGCATAGATGATACGGTTAAGACAGCAGTTATGAATGCTGTACATTTGCTGGAGGCAAACGGTGCAATTGTCAAGGAAATTTCTTTGCCGAGCACAGAATATGCTGTTAATACCTACTATATCATTGCATCTGCGGAGGCTTCTTCCAATCTGGCACGGTTTGATGGCGTCAAGTATGGCTATCGTGCAGCAAATTATAATGGTCTGACAGATATGTATGAGCGTACCAGAAGTGAAGGCTTCGGCGATGAAGTTAAGCGTCGGATTATGCTGGGCACATTTGTATTAAGTTCTGGATTCTATGATGCATATTATAAGAAAGCAAAACTGGTACAGCGGCAGATTGCACAAGAATTTGCAGCAGCCTTCCAGCAGTGTGATGTAATTATTACTCCGACCTATCCGACACCCGCGTTCCGGCTTGGAGAACAGGTGGATGACCCGCTAAAGATGTACAGCGGTGATGTCTGCACTGTTCCGGTCAACATTGCAGGACTGCCAGCAATTAGCGTTCCATGCGGAAAGACAGAAAGCGGACAGCCGATTGGAATGCAGGTGATTGGTGCAAAGTTTGCAGAGCAGACCATTCTGGGAGCAGCGAATGCTTATGAGCAGCTTTGCGGCGGTTTTTCCTGTATGCCGCAGACACTTTAAGAGAGTTTGGAAGGAGGAAAACATCCATGCAGGATTATGAAATGGTTGTAGGACTGGAAGTCCATGCGGAATTGAACACCGCTTCTAAGATTTATTGTAACTGTCGAAATGCGTTTGGTCTGGAAGTTAATACACAGGTTTGTCCGGTTTGTATGGGTATGCCGGGCACGCTGCCGACTTTAAATGAAAAGGTTGTAGAGTATGCCATTAAGATGGGACATGCTATGAATTGTACGATAAACAG
>DYCW01000252.1 GCA_019417865.1 Ruminococcus sp.
ATGTTATACTATCAAGGAAGTGACCGCCTGTTTCGTTCCTGCTAAACGGGCGGTCTTTATTATGGAAGGGCACAGATTGTTTTGACAGACTGTGCGAAAGGGAGTATGCATTATGGCTGGAATTATTTTACAACAAGCAATTATTATGCTGATTCTGATTCTGGTGGGGATGCTGGCGTATCGTACCGGCATTGTCAGTCGGGAGGGTGGAAAACAGCTTTCGAACCTAGTTTTGGAGATTGTCACTCCTGTCATCATTGTGCATGCCTATCTGGAGGAAGAATATGATCGGCAGTTGGTTGTGAATTTGCTGCTGACGTTTGTATTGGCAGCGGCTTCTTATGTCATTGCGATTTTGCTTTCCATGTTGTTGTTTCGTGGAAAATATGCTGGAAAGCTGATACCAATTGAACGGTTTTCAGCGACCTACAGTAACTGCGGTTTTATGGGCATCCCGTTGGCAAGTGCATTGTTTGGGGCGGAAGGTGTCTTTTATGTGACTGCTTTCCTGACGATTTTTTTCCTGTTCTCCTGGACACATGGTATTATGCAGCTGACACAGACCAGGGATTTCAAAAAAATGCTGAAAATTTTCCGTTCACCGACCATCATCGGGATTGCAGTCGGATTGATTTTGTATTTTGTACAAATCCCCATTCCAGGTCTGCTGATGGATACAATGGGCTATATTGCTGATCTGAATACGCCGCTTGCCATGATTGCTTCCGGGGTCAGTGTTGCACAGGCAAATTTACTTGGTGCGTTGCGTACCGTACGGATTTATTGGGTCAGTTTCGTGAAACTGCTGGTCATTCCGCTGGCAGTGATGGCAATGTGTCTTTGTTTGCCGTTTGTATCCATGGAAGTACGAACGGTGGTCTTGTTGCTGACTGCTGCACCGTCTGCTGCCATGTGCACATTACAGTGTCAGGTACATGGCTTGAACGATATCTATGCATCACAGATATTTGCTGCAACGACGATTCTTTCTATGGGTACCATGCCACTCATCATTCAAATTTTCAGTATGTTGACATAAGATCACTTAAAAATTTTTGTTTGTTTAGATGAGTTGTAAATTTTTAAGAAAAATCGGCGGTAAAACTTGCAAAAATAAAATGAGATTGTTAAAATAATAGTATAATTGCAGAGAAGAAAGACGATATAAAACATGAATAGGATGCAAAGACGAAACAAGGGAGCGAGTATAAGGTGTGGAAACGGATAGAGGACAAATACTATGAACGGCAGCATGTTTACTTGCAGGTGTTGCAGCTGATACGAGAGCATGGTGCAATTTCCCGTGTAGAAATTGCAGCTGCTTTGCAGATGACACGTGGAGCCGTCTCCTTACTAATACAGGAAATGCTGGAAAAAGGCTTCCTGGAAGAGGTGGGAGCATCACCAACCGTTGTAGGAAAAGGCAGACGGAAAATGTTGTTGGATATTCATCCGTCTCGATGGCTACTGATTGCAGTATCTGTAGATGCCAATAATATTGTAGTGGGATTGACAACCTTGGGATGGAATACGCTGGAAAAGCAGCGGGTTCCATTTGAGATTGCAGCAGCCTCCTGTGATAGCCTGGAAACGCAGATCATCGCCGTGGTGCGACAGATTTTAAAGAGCAACTATATTGAAACAGAAAGAATCCTTGGTATGGGACTTGGCATGATGCCTTCTGTTTTACACCGGCTGTTTCCGCAGGAAAAGATTGCAAAAATGGAGGAATTGGAACAATCTCTGTCGCAACAGTTGCAAGTTCCTGTTTTTATGGGCAATGCACTTTCCTCTATGACCGCCTACTATCTTTATCAGCATGCAAAACAAGAAACAATTGCGTTATTTTGTGCAGATGGGGATGCCTATTATATTTCTTTTGCAAGCCGAACCTATCTGGTTGCATGTCTGTATCAAGAGCCGGTTTCTATGAATGACTTTTATCTTTCTGAACAAGAAACGATAGGCACACAGCTGACATCGGCGGCATTGATACAGCGAACCGCTCCTTATTACAGTGAGAAACAGACGCCCGTGCTCTATCGTTTAACAGGCGGCAAGCTGGAGCAGCTGACGTTGCCAATGCTATTTACCGCATCTTGTGCCGAAGGCAGGGACTTTGACCCTTGTCTTGTGCCGTTGATGGAGGAAATCATGCAGCAGTTTTGTCAGATATGGAATAATCTTTTGTTGTTATATCAGATTGACCAGCTGTATTTATATCGGTTGGATTTTACCCTTCCCTATTGGCAGGAAATTCAACAGTATGCAAAACGATATATGGGAGAGGAACGAGCAGCCCGGCTTGTCTGTGGCGATTTGACAGAGAAATGCCAGTATGCCGGCGGTGTATTTTATGCGATTGGCAGTGGTATTCAAAAAGCATCCAGTTGAAAAATCAAACTGGAAGAGAGAGAAAACAGCAGAACCATAAGGAAAATGGCGGCTGTTTTCTCTTTTTTTAAAATTTTTGTTTTTTCCTCGCGAACACTTGCAAGCCAGTGAAAGATATGCTATAATAGAGCAGTAACAAAACCGCACGGTTCGATGGGAACTGTGTGTATGGAAGATTGCAGAAAGGAGTAGAATTTCCAAAGGGAAATTCACATGCGAACAATGAGATTACAGGAAAAGAATGGGGAGGAACTGCAGGCATTTCAGGTAGAATGTCAGAAGGCATATCAGCAGTTTCAGGCAGAGAATTTGAAACTGGATATGTCCAGAGGAAAGCCAGCGGTTGCACAGCTGGAGCTGAGCATGGGAATGATGGATTGCCTGAAGCCAGATGACTACAAAGCGGAAAATGGTACGGACTGCCGGAACTACGGTGTGTTGGATGGACTGCCAGAAGCAAAGCGTTTCTTCGCACCAATGCTGGGTGTAAAGCCAGAAGAATTGATTGTATATGGTAACTCCAGCCTGAACATTATGTATTGGGTAATGTCCGTTGCGATGACCAATGGTGTATTGGGTAGCACGCCGTGGGGAAAGCTGGATAAGGTGAAGTTTCTGTGCCCGGTACCGGGTTATGACCGCCATTTTGCGGTGACACAGTTCTTTGGTATGGAGTTAATCAATGTGCCCATGCAGGAAGACGGACCGGATATGGATCTGGTGGAAAAACTGGTTGCAGAGGATGACAGCATCAAGGGTATTTGGTGTGTGCCAATGTATTCTAATCCAGGCGGTGTGGTATACAGTGATACAGTGGTAAAGCGGTTTGCAGCATTGAAGCCAAAGGCTGCCGATTTCCGGATTTTCTGGGATAATGCCTATTGTGTACATCATCTGGTTGACAATCCGCCGGTACAGGCAAATCTGCTGGAAGAAGCTAGGAAAGTCGGCAACGAGGATATTTGCTATCTGTTTGCTTCTACTTCTAAGATTACGTTCCCGGGCAGCGGTGTGGCTGTCATGGCAGCCAGTGAAAAGAACATTGCAAGCCTGAAAAACGCCCTTGGTTTTGCCACAATTGGCTTTGACAAGATGAATCAGCTGCGGCATCTACGGTTCTTTGATGGCAAGTTTGAAAACCTGGTGGAACACATGAAGAAGCATAAAGAGCTGATCGCACCAAAGTTTGCCATTGTAGTCGATACACTGGAAAAGGAACTGCACGATCTGGGCATTGCAAACTGGTCGAATCCAAAGGGCGGCTATTTTATCTCCTTCAATCAGAAGGGCTGTGCCAAGCGGATCGTACAGCTTTGTAAAGAAGCTGGTGTCGTACTGACGGGTGCAGGGGCATCGTTCCCGTATGGGATGGATCCGGAGGATGAAAACATCCGGATTTCTCCGACCTTCCCGACCGAAGCAGAACTGCAAAAGGCAATGGATGTCTTCGTATGCAGTGCAAAGCTAGCGGCAGTAGAGAAGCTTTTGGCAGAATAAGTGCACAGAAAACAGAATATTAGAAAAATCCGTTTGCCATGGAGCAGACGGATTTTTTGTATTTTTATAGATATCGTTCTATTTTATGTTGTTCCAGTACTTCTTTTCCAATCAGTGTGATTGCTTTCTTTGGACAACTGCTGAAGCAGCGATAACACATGGTACACTGATCGCCGGAAGTTGCCTTGCTATTTTTGATATGTATGTTCTGCATGGGACATAATTTCTCACATATACCACAACCAATACAATTTTCTCTGTCAATTTTAGGATTTTTCGTATACGCTTTCGTCTTTCCTCTGAAATACAACCGTTGACCAAATAAACCTGCAAGATGATAGAATAGATTCAAGCCATCCTGTGTGGGTTTATGGTTTAAAAACAGATTTGCTGCATGGTCGATCTTATCACCAGTCGCCTGTATGATCTTCCTGTTTTCCTCAAAAGGCTTTTTCAGGCTCTTGACATCACCGATGCAATCTGGCATTCTCAGGTGTAGCCCTCCAACAATATTTGCATGATATCTTTTGAAAATTCGTGCGGATACCCCCGCACCATCGCCGCTGAAAAGTCCCATAGTTGCAATGATATAAATATTCTTTCCGTTCCATAATGTGTTATTCTGCTCAATAAAATCCCGAACAATTTTCGGAAGGTTGCTGTAATAGATGGGATAGGCAAATAGAATATCCTTACTTTCTAAGATTGCAGCAACAGACCGGTTGTCTTCAATAGAATACATTGCATGATTGTTGCTGATCTTGCTTAAAAATTGGGAGAGGCAAAATCTTGTATTGCCTGTTCCACTGAAATAAATTCCTGTCATCTTATTTACACCTCATCAGGCACTTTTCAGTGCGGTTTCTATTGCTTTTTGGATTACCTTACTGGAATTTGTTGCAGAAGTAACTGCGTCAACATCAATCTTCTGTTGTGAGATGATAGAAGACACAATGTTTTCTGCCACCACTCCACGTTCATTTCGATGCTCTAGAATCTCAATATCTGTAATTTCACCATCTAACACAGTAACGCTAACATGTGCATAAATATAGCCGACATTACATTCTCCCTCATAAATGCCATTTGGTATTGTAGAAATATTGATATTTTCAATATCAATTTGTTTTACCTGCACTTTGTAATTGGAAAAACTGGAAATCCCACTGTAAATATGCATACCCAGCATGGCAATCACAATGCATGCTAAAATTCTATGTACCGCCGCCTTATTTTTCTTAATAATAAAAAGTATACATATCGTAGCAATACAAACAAGCATAACGCAGCCTGAAATGTTCATCAGTAACGGACGTTGCCACCACAGTTGCAGTACGCTTATAAAATGTACTGCTGCTAAGGTAAGCGTAACAAAGCCACCGATACAATGGATTTTCATGATTCGCTTACTGGGACTTTTTCTGAATCTGTTCCACAAAAACAGCATGCATTCAGCAAGAAAAAATATGGCTGTTATGATCCCCAAAATCATATCACTTTCCTCCATTTGCAACCATTCGCAGTATCATAGTAAAGCCATAATTGAGAAATTCCTCCTGTTTCATTTCCAGGCTATTTTCCAAGTAAGTCTGCTTATTCGAGTAAAGTGAAATCAAACTGCAAATGCTTGACCACATAACAAAAGTAGCCTGCAATGGCTGGACATCCACACGGATAAAGCCATCCATTTTGGCTCTTTCTAAGAATTGACATACGATTGCATTGATTTCTTCCCCTACATCAAAAATGGATTTCAGAACGGGAAGCTCTTCCATTTTTTTCTGTTCTACGCTGATGTTTCCGAGAATGCATTCAAAATATAGGGGATAATTTTTTTCAAACTGCACCAACATGTCACATAAAGAAAAGTATGCACGTTCGTAATCGGTCGCACCAGAAAAGCAGTCTTTCACGCCATCACGTAAAACTGTCATGT
>DYCW01000253.1 GCA_019417865.1 Ruminococcus sp.
GGGTACAGGCAAGTGGTGCTCCCAGTATGCGGAATGCGATTCGAGACGGCAAAATTGAATGCCTGAACAGTGTATCCACCATTGCGGATGGCATTGCGGTCAAAGAACCGGGCGAACATACCTTCCAGTATGTGCAGCAGTATGTAGACGAAATTGTAACCGTAACCGATGACGAAATTTCCGCTGCGATTCTGGCACTGATTGAACGCCAAAAGCTGATTGCAGAAGGTGCCGGTGCAACTTCTGTGGCAGCTGCTATGTTCAACAAAGTTCCAATTCAAGGAAAAAAGACTGTTTGTCTGGTATCCGGCGGCAACATTGATGTGACGATTCTATCCCGTGTCATCAAACGTGGTTTACTGATGTCCGGCAGAACCTGCACCCTGAATATTGAACTGCTGGACAAGCCCGGACAACTCAAGTTGGTTTCGCAAATTATCGCCGATTTGGGTGGGAATGTCATCTCCATTCACCACGAACGTGCCAACGAGGGCAGCGATGTCAACGGCTGCTTCCTGCGGATTACGCTGGAGTCAAGGGATTACGCACATATTCAAGAAATTCGTGAGGCACTCACAAAAGCAGGATTGAAACTGGTAGACTAATGTCTGCCAATTGCCAATACAAACAAAACAGAAAGGAAGTCTTTTTATGGAAACCATTTATACCAAACAGGCACCGGATGCCATTGGTCCCTATTCCCAGGCCGTGAAAGTTGGAAATACGTTATATTCTTCTGGTCAAATTGCCATCAATCCGGCAACTGGCACTGTAGAAGCAACCGACATCGAAGGACAGTCCCGTCAAGTCATGCAGAACTTGGCAGAAGTCCTCAAAGCTGCTGGGGCAAGTTTTGACAACGTGGTCAAGACCACTTGCTTTTTAAAGGATGTGGCAAGAGATTTTGCCGCATTTAACGCTGTCTATGCAGAGGCAATGGGCGACAACAAACCGGCAAGAAGCTGTGTCGGCGTAGCTGACCTGCCGAAGGGCGTGTTGGTAGAAGTAGAAGTGATTGCGGTCATCTAAACTACGCTGCGTATTACTTTGCGGAAGCAAATTGATTTAAAAAACAATTCATAAAAATAAAGGCAAAATACTTCCGTGCAAAATAACAGAAGTATTTTGTCTTTACAATTACAAAAGGAAACAACTTACTATGGAACAAATAAAAAAATCTATATACGAAATCATAAAAGAAAATCTGGTCAACGGAACGTTGCCAAAGACATTTTCTTTGCCATCAGATCAGTCTGAACATGAGCTTCGTTTTGCTGATGGAGCAAGGGACGGAATCGCAATTTATCATATGATGGGACACTCTGAAGTGTCAGCAGAATCCATGTCCAAGCTGGAAACACTCCTGCATAACGTTTCTGACGGAAACTTTGCTCTTGGTTTGGAGATTCTTTGCAAATTTGCAAAAGAAAATTCTGCCTTGAATACGATTAATGAATTGGAAGGCTTTATTTATGATAACACTGATTGGATCCATCCCAATCACCTGCATCAATTTGCAGTAGACTGCATGATGGGCAATGATAGAGAACTAATTAAGTTCGGCATGGAAATGATAGAAGTCTTTACAGAACCAGATGAAAAGATAAAAGAAATCATCCGAACACTCGGACTAAGCAATGAGTTTACGATTTTTGCAATCTTCAACATGCAACATTGGAGCAATGCCAATTCGGAAATTTTCCATTTAGCAAAAAATGTACACGGCTGGGGGAGAATTCATGCAGTAAAATATCTTGAACCAACAAGCAAAGAAATCAAGGACTGGCTGCTGAAAGAAGGCATCAAAAATGATGTTATGGATTCGTATTCCGCATTGGAAGTTTATAAAAAAGCAAATATCAGAGAACTTCTTAATAGAGAGCTTACAGATGAGGAATTCCATTTTATTACATCCATTATAAGTGCCTTGTTATCTGAAGGACCTATTCAAGGCATTAGTGCAATCGAAGATGTAGATGTAATGCTACTTGATTTTTTGAATCAAGCAAAACAGCATAAATTGCATCTTGATCTATGCGACACTATTTATCATATTTTATCTAACGAATATTCTGATTTAGTAAGCACATTAT
>DYCW01000254.1 GCA_019417865.1 Ruminococcus sp.
AAGCAGAAATGCTCCCATAGATGCCGCCATACCAATGCAAATGGTAGAAACATCACATTTAATATACTGCATAGTATCATAAATTGCCATACCAGCAGTAATCGAGCCGCCCGGGCTGTTAATATACAAGGAAATATCCTTTTCTGCGTCCTGACTCTCCAAATACAGCAGCTGAGCCACCACCAGACTGGCAGTCGCATCATTCACCTGATCACAAAGCATTACAATCCGGTCATTCAGCAAACGGGAGAAAATATCATAAGAACGCTCTCCACGGCTGGTCTGCTCCACCACATAAGGTATCGTAGTTTGTCCTGTAACATTCGAAACAAAATGGTTCATCTCTTTTTCCTCTCTTTCTTGTTTCTCATCTCATGTCCTTCTTTGCATTACAAAAAAACGACAAAAAAACCGTTTTTTCCAAAAAGCACAGTGGGCGAACTGAAAATGGTTCGCCCGTCCTGTGTATCCCGTTTAATCCTTTGCTTATTCAGCAGCTACTGTTTCTGTTGCAGTTTCTTCTGCTTCCACAACCGTGTTGTCAACAATTGCAGTTTCCTTTACCAGATCCAATGCCTTTGTGACTAACATATCGGTCTTGTATTCCTGCATTGGAATCCGTGCCTTGACATCTTCCAATGTCATATTGTTCTCTTCTGCCAACTTAGTCAATTCAGCATCCATTTCCTCTTCCGAAACGTCCAATGCTTCCAGCTCTGCAATCTTTTCCAATGCCAGACGCAACTTTACTTCATTTTCTGCACGATCCAGGTAAGTTGCCTTCAACTCATCCTGTGTCATGCCAGTGTACTGCAAATACAGATCCATATCCACATTCTGCCGTTTGAGCTGATTTGCAAAGGTTTGCATCAATCCATCCGCACGCTGTTCAAACATGCAGTGTGGGATGGGATCATCTACCTTATCAATCAGCTTTGCAATCAATGCATTTTCAAAGCCAACCTGTGCAGTCTGATCGGCATTTTCCTGCATCTTCTTCTTTGTATCTGCCTTCCATTCGTCAACGGTATCAAATTCAGAAATTTCCTTTACAAAATCATCAGTCAGCTCTGGTACATCTTCCTGACTAATTGCCTTAATCTTGCACTTGAAAACAGCTTCCTTGCCCGCATAGTCTTCCATCTGATAATCTTCCGGGAATGTAACGGTCACATCAAAATCTTCATCAATACTGTGACCAGCAACCTGCTCTTCAAAGCCTGGAATAAACTGACCGCTGCCCAACTTCAACTGGAAATCTTCGCCCTTTCCGCCTTCAAATGCAGTATCCCCAAAGAATCCTTCAAAGTCGATGGTAACTTCGTCACCCATTTCTGCAGCACGGTCATCAACAGAAACCATCTTTGCATTTCTCTTCAACAGACTCTCTGCCTGCTTTGCAACTTCTTCCTCTGTGATTTCCTTTGCATCCTTAGGTGCAGTCATACCCTTGTAGTCTGCAATATGAATTTCCGGCTTAGTCACGCAAACAATTTTCACTGTTGCACCATCTGCCTTGCTGACAGAAGTCACTTCTACTCTTGGTGCATCTACCAAATTTAAACCTGCTTCTGTAATCAGAGCTGGCATTTCCATATTCAGAATCAGGTTGAGTGCATCTTCAAAGAAAACACCTTCCCCGTATGTGCTCTCAAAAAGCTTTCTCGGCACCTTGCCCTTCCGGAAACCCGGCATAGAGATATTTTTCTTCTGCTGCCGATAAACAGCATCAATTGCCTTTTCAAACGTTGCAGTATCTACTTCTGCAACCAGTTCTGTCATATTGACATCAGTTTTTTCAGATGATTTCAAAATCATGATTGTTTGTCCTCCATTTTCTATTTACCATGCACACAGAAAACGACTATGTGCCAATGTTTCCGTTCCATGCACGCTTGATTATTATACCATATTCCGTTTTTTTTGGCTATAGAAATTTTCCACTTCTCTTTTTTGCACAAATCAAATGATTTTTACAGGCTTGAATTGTATATAATCACCAGAGATTAAACGCATTCTGGTTTCCTCATAGAGACCTTCAAATGCATACTGATGTGCTCTGCCGTGAATATGTCCGTAGTAGCACGCTGTAATCTGATAACGGTGCAGTACTTCCAATATCTCATAGTTATAAGAGCTGGCATAAATCGGCGGATAATGCAGAAACACAATGGGCTGTAATTGCTCCGCCAGTGCAGACTGAATGGAAACCTCCAGCCGCTGCACCTCTCTTGCCAGCACTTTGGCATCGGCAGTTTCTCCATTCATACTGACCCAGCCTCTTGTACCGCAGATACCATACTGCTCAAATGCGTAATGATTATTGTGCAGTATGTGCAGACTTTCAAAACCGTTGTCCGCAAAAAACTGCTGCATTTTCCGCATAGAGTTCCACCAATAGTCATGGTTGCCCTTGAGGATAATTTTTTGTCCCGGCAGCGATTCCAAAAAAGCGAAATCGGCTTTTGCCTGTTGCAAGTTCATACCCCACGAAAGATCGCCTGCCAATACCACTGTATCCTCTGGCTGCACCACATTACGCCAATTTTGTTCCAACAGCTGCATATAATTTTCCCAGCCTTGAAAAATGTCCATTGGCTTTTCCGGTACGCCCAGCGACAGATGCAAGTCTCCGATTCCATATAACTGCATAAATTATACCAAATGCAGCTGCTGTAATACAAAGCTCTGCAAGTCGTTCTTGTCAATGCAGTCCGTAAAGCGGCGTTCCTTTGTTTTCAGTTCTGCCAGTGCAGTTGGAATCGGCAGGTTGGACAACTCGTGCAGCTTATCTACCATTGCATATTCATCGCCAGAAACGGTTTCCTTTGTAATTGCTTCCAGTACACTCGGACTAAACTTATATGGACTTGCTGTGGAAGCAATCAATGTCTTAGTGGTATCGCCAGTTTCTTTGCAATAGTCTTGATATACCTTGACTGCCACTGCTGTATGGGTATCGCAGGTGTAGCCGTAAGTCTCATAAATCTGCTGAATCGTTGCCTTTGTCTCAATATCATCACAGAACCCACCATAGAAGTCCTGCTGCAAAGCGGTCTTAACAGCATTGGTTACTTCATAAACACCCGTTTCTGCCAGTGCCGTAAACCATTCCCGAATCTGTACATCATCTTCGCCAGTCAGTAAATAGAGCAGTCGTTCCAAATTACTGGAAATCAAGATGTCCATGGATGGTGAGCAGGTTGCATAAAAATCACGATTCCGATTGTATACACCGGTATTGATAAAGTCTGTCAGTACCTTATTGACATTGGAAGCACAGATCAGTTTGCCGAGCGGCACACCCATCTGTTTTGCATAGTATGCTGCCAGAATGTTGCCGAAGTTCCCCGTTGGAACCACCACATTCAGGGTATCGCCCATTTGCAGTTCTCCCTGCTGCACCAATGTGACATAAGAAGAAACATAGTAAACAATCTGCGGAACGAGCCGCCCCCAGTTGATGGAATTCGCACTGGAGAACCGCAAATTCCCCTCTGCCAGCTTCTGCTTTACAACCGGGTCGGTAAAGATTTTCTTGACACCGCTCTGGCAATCGTCAAAGTTGCCCTTTACCGCACACACGCTGACGTTACCACCCTCCTGGGTCACCATCTGCCGCTTCTGCATATCGCTGACACCGTCTTCTGGATAGAAGACCATAATTTCTGTGCCCTCTACATCCTTAAAACCTTCCAATGCTGCCTTACCGGTATCGCCGGAAGTGGCTACCAGAATCACGATTTTTTCCTTGAGCTGCAATTTCTTCATGGCAGTTGTCAGGAAATACGGCAGAATCTGCAAAGCCATATCCTTGAAGGCACAGGTTGGTCCATGCCAGAGCTCCAGCATATATGTTCCCTCAAAGAGGTGTGCAATTTCTGCGATATTTTCTGTTTCAAACCGCTTGGTGTTATAGGCACTCTCGGTGCAATAGACCAATTCTGCCTCTGTAAAATCCGTCAGATAACGGGAGAAAACAAATGCTGCCCGCTTTGCATAGCTCATATCTGCCATAGCATTCAGTTCTTCTCTTGTAATAGCTGGAATCTGCTCTGGCACAAATAAACCGCCATCCGCAGAGATTCCCTGCGAAATCGCAACAGCACTTTCTACCCGTACACTGCTGTCTCTTGTACTTTTATAAAACATACAACCACCCTTTTCCTATATTATCACATCCAACCCACTGGCATCGAATGCATTTTCTATATATTCCACAGAAACAATTCGTCCTCTGTCTGTCATAACCGCTGCTGCATCATATCTTGGTTGCAACGCCCAGTCTGGATTATGTACGGCACAATATACTATGGATGTCCGAACAATGCGTGCCTGCTGCTGCGGATGC
>DYCW01000255.1 GCA_019417865.1 Ruminococcus sp.
ATGCTATACTCATTCTGTAACCATTTTATCTGAAAGACAGAAGAGGAGTTTTACTATGAAGAAGCATCGATCCATACAAGCGGTTTTGCTGGCATCTGTCATCGGCGTGGTTTCTATGCCGCAGGTCATTACAGCCGACGTATCAGAAGCAGCAACTTCCGCCAATATTCAAACCTGGATTGGCTATCAACTGCGTGATGCGGCTGGAAAATATCTGACTGTTGCCAATGGAGCAGCAGAAAGCGGTACACAGGTTTTGCCGTATGCGGCGAACGGCGTTGCCTCCTATAATATCTGGTACTTTACGGAGACCAGTACTGGAATGCATACGCTGAAATCCTCACTCAGTCAAGGGGAATATTATTTGACGGTTGTAAACGACGGCTTGCAGCTGGACTTGGAGCAGGAGGGGCTTTCGCAGTATCTGACTTGCACAGACGAGGGGAAAAACCGCATTCGTCTGCAACAAAATGGCGTAGATTTTGGTGTCTATACCCTGGAACCCGTGACATGGCTGCAAGCTGGTGATGTCAACCGGGATGGGAGTATCAATGTAGTCGATTTGATGCTGGCAAAGCGAATTGTGTTAGAAGGCAGTGGTACGGATTTCTGTGCAGCAGCATTGGCAGACGTGAATGGGGATGGTACGTCAGATGCCAATGATATTTCTGTTCTGCAAGCTTTTTTGCTGCAACGGCAGACAACTTTACCAACAACAGAAGTGACCCTGCCGGAGAATACCATTTTCCCGACTGTGATACCGGATGTGACTACAGAAACAACGACCACGACTGTTTCAGATTTGCAGACAACTACCACTACAACAATTACAACAGAGGTACCACAGGAAGTACTGACGCTTGCGGATATGCCAGAGAGCTATCAGTATGCAGCAGATTGGATTTGGCAGAATCGGGTGGAAAAGGAACAGTCTACCGCACGGCGGAATACCATTTTTGACCAGATTATCGCAGGAAATGGAGAACTGCATTATGTGATTCGCTGGCAGTCCGATAAGACTGTTACATTGGAGCAGCGGAAACAGTTTGAAACACTGGTGGAGGATAGTATCAATGCATGGACAGACTGGTTGAAGGATTATGAAGACTGGCCGTATGACCATGTAACGGTAAAGGTTGTCGGATGGGCAGTTTTGGATCGGAACTGTCTGCTGGATTTACAACCGGATGAAGTCGTATATGACAATCTGATCAGTGACTATGACAGCAGTGGTGACACTGCAAATGGTGTGGAGACGATTCCGGACAAGCTGCCGAGTGCACCAATCGAAAATTCCAGGGCTGACCATTTTATGGAGGAAGGCTATGTTTATCCAGGTGAACGGTTTGACATGTATCTTTGGGCAACACAGGGTTTCCCATCCATTGGCGGCTGCGGCGGTGACTGGGGACAACGGCTTTCGGATAATGCGTACTTGAATATGCTTTCTGGTACAGGGCTGCACGTATTAGAACATGAGTTAGGGCATGGTTTCGGTATGACAGACTTCTATGGCGGAGAAGGGGAAGCAGATGGTTTTCCGCCGGGGGGCTTTCCAGGGAATGGAACATCTTTGATGATGGCAGGGTCTTCGATGGAGATTACAGATTTTGACGGCTGGATGCTGCGGTATTTCTGGAGCAAGATTCACAATGAAGAGGGAAGATTTGATTTGCAGAAAAACAGTCAGTGAGGAAATACAGTATGATATATACAGAAAAGGTATGTGATTTATTTTCTGTTTCAGAAGATTATCGTTTGGTGCAGTGTGCCAGTGCAGATTTTGCACTGGGAAAAGGAATTGCATTGGCATTTAACACGCAGTTCGCTGTGAAAGAACGGTTGAAAAAAGCGTATCCCGATTATCTGATTCGTTGGGAACAGGAACAGAAGCAGTTTGATTGTATTCCAGTTGGTCGGGTGTACAATCTCATTACGAAAAAACGATATTTTCAAAAACCTACCTATGATACGATGCAGGGTGCATTCCATCTACTAAAGACAGACTGTCAAAAAGAAGGGGTAAAAAAGCTGGCAATGCCTCTGCTTGGATGTGGATTGGATGGGCTGCAATGGGATCGTGTTTCTGAAATGATAAAAGAAACATTTCAAGACATGGAGATAGAAATTCTTGTTTGTCGATTTGGGATCATATTTCTGAAATGATAAAAGAAATGTTTTAAGATATGGAGATAGAAATTTTTGTTTATCGATGGAGCAATATATAAGTAAATACAATCGGCAGAATGTTCCGTTGGCTGCATTTCACAAAACCGCTTCTTTTTGCATATACTATATGCAGGAAAGGAGCGGTTCTCTTTTTCTGAAAAAATATGTTTAGGAGGGATTGCATTATGTGCGGAATCACTGGGATTGTCACCTGGCAGGAGGATGTTGCACGGCAGCAGAAAACCCTACAGCAAATGCAATCGGTATTGACCAACCGTGGTCCAGATCAAAATGGTTTTTACATGGATACCCATTGTGCCCTTGCACATACCCGTCTGGCAGTCATCGACGTAGAACGTGGAAAGCAGCCCATGACACGAACTACCCATGACGGAACCTATACACTGGTTTATAACGGAGAATTGTATAATACGGATACGCTGCGAACGGTTCTGCAAAAAGAAGGGGCAGTGTTTACAACACATTGTGACACAGAAGTAGTTTTGCAGGCTTATATGCATTGGGGTGCAGCGTGTACGGAGCGGTTTAACGGCATCTTTGCCTTTGCGGTCTGGGAGCAGGAGAACCAGCGGCTTTTCCTAGCGAGAGACCGCATCGGTGTTAAGCCGCTGTTCTATGCAGAGATTCCGGATGGTTTTGTTTTCGCTTCTGAAATAAAATCCCTCTTACAGCACCCCGCTGTACCGCATACCATTGACAGAAATGGGATTGCACAGATTCTCTTACTGGGTCCAGGACGGTCGGCTGGCTGCGGTGTATTCCAGACGGTGAAAGAAGTGAAACGTGCCTACTGCGGGTATGCCACAAAAGATGGCGTACAGCTGTCTCCTTACTGGAAGCTGCAAGCAAAACCCCATACAGAAACGACTGCACAAACTATCGAACATGTACGCTATCTGGTCAAAGATGCTGTGACACGACAATTGGTGTCTGACGTACCAATTGGAACATTCCTCTCCGGCGGACTGGATTCCAGTCTGCTTTCCTCCATTGCAAATGGCGTTTTGAAAGAGCGTGGGGAAGTGCTGCATACGTTTTCTGTGGATTATAAAGATAACGAAAAATATTTTCAGAAGAGCCATTTCCAACCGAACAGTGATCCGGATTATATCCGCCGCATGATGGAATATTTGCAGTGTCAGCATCATTGGACGGTATTGGATACGCCACAGCTGGCAGAAGCCTTAATTCCAGCGATGCAGGCAAGAGACTTGCCAGGCATGGTAGATGTGGATAGTTCCCTATATTTGTTCTGTGGAGAGATTAAAAAGCACGTTACGGTTGCACTTTCCGGGGAGTGTGCAGATGAACTGTTTGGCGGTTATCCGTGGTATCGAGATCCGAACATTCGGGAACGAGATGGGTTTCCGTGGGCACAGAGTACTGCCTATCGTATGCAGTTTTTACGGGAAGAATTTGCAGAACAAATTGATGGGGAAGCATTTGTTACGGCAGCCTATGAGGATACCATTCAGCAGGCAGATGGACTGCCGGATGACAGTCCATTGGAGAAGCGGATGCGGCAAATGATGCTTTTAAATTTGGAATGGTTTATGCAGACGCTGTTAGACCGGAAAGACCGTATGAGTATGGCGAATGCATTGGAAGTGCGGGTGCCGTTCTGTGATTATCGAATTGCTGAGTATCTTTATAATGTGCCATGGGAGATGAAAGAGTACAAAGGATATGAAAAAGGTTTATTGCGTGCCGCCATGCAGGACTATCTGCCGGAAGAAGTCCTTTGGCGGAAAAAGAGTCCGTATCCGAAGACGCATAACCCCAATTATTTGCAGGCAGTGCGGAAGATGCTATATGCGATTTTGCAGGATAAAAATGCACCACTCTTCCAATTGGTGAAACGAGAGGAAATCGAACAGCTTTGTATGCAGCCAAGTACTGTGCAGTGGTATGGACAGTTGATGGCGTATCCGCAGACAATTGCCTATTTTGTACAGCTGAATGCATGGATGCAGCAGTATCAGGTGGAAATCAGATAGAAATTTAATATGATATGGAAAAACGCTGCTGTACGGAAATGTTTCGAGTACAGCAGCGTTTCTTACGGAAGCAGCAGGGGATTATGTCGTTTCAAAGAAAGCAAATTGGTCTATGCTTTTTCGCTCCTTCATGGATACTTTTATTTCATTGCCATATCCAATGGCAAGAATATTGACCGCTTCCAAATTGTCAGGAATTTGAAATTCTTCTCTCAGTACATCCGGCTGGAAATAGCAGATCCATACACTGCCAAGCCCCAGTGCAGTTGCTTGCAGCATCATGTGGTCGGTTACAATGGATGCATCAATGTCCGTCGTTTGTTTGCCGTCAAACGGTCTTTTCCAAACGGTGTTGCGATCTGTGCATACAATCAATGCGAGGGGAGCACCGTATAGATTTGCAGCTTTTCCAAGTTTTGCAAGACTGGCTGGTTCTTCTACAACCAGTACCTGAACGGGCTGCAAATTTGCAGCAGTGGGTGCCATTCTTCCTGCCTCCAGGATGATGTTTCGTTTTTCTGGTTCTACCTTTTTGGGTTGGTAGCTTCTGACAGCGTGCCGTTCTGTGATAAGGGTTAAAAGCTCCATAGAAAATTCCTTTCCGCTGTACAGCTTGAAAATCATAACCGGTTATGTTATAATCATAGCACATGGATTGCAATTTGACAAGTACCCACTTTTTTGTAAGGTACTATCAAAAAAGTAAGTATAGGAGGCATCGTATGAAGACCTGTCCAAGCGAATTTAACTGTCCAGTGGAAGCGACCATACAATTGATTGGTGGTAAGTATAAAGCGGTTATACTATGGCACTTAATTGCCGAGAAGAAACGCTTTGGTGAATTGAAACGCTTGCTTCCACGGGCGACTGAAAAAATGCTGACACAGCAGCTCAGAGATCTGGAGCAGGATGGTTTGATTATCAGAACGGTTTATCCGGTTGTTCCGCCAAAAGTGGAATACAGTCTTTCGGAGTGGGGGAAGAGTATCATTCCAGTTCTGGATGCTATGTGCAATTGGGGTGCGGATTATTTGAAAAAATAATCATAAATTGTTTTTTTACATAAATAATGATTATTATAGTATTATTACGGCAAAAAAGAAAGAACGCTAATTTGCAATAAAATTAGCGTTCTTTTTGGTTGGGGTGGAAGGATTTGAACCCTCGGAATAACGGAGTCAGAGTCCGACTTATAAGCCTAAAATAGCGTATTTTCGCACCTTTTTAATGCTTGCAAATGCTCTCAAACTTTTATAGTGGTGGATTTTGTGGTGGATTTTTTACAGAATCAATAGCATTGCGGAGGTCTTCGATATTATCTAAATGCGTATATTTATCAGTTACATCCGTACTGCTATGCCCTAAAATAGCAGATACGATTGCCAGCGGAACGCCCGCACGCTGCATAGCAGTACTATACGTATGCCGGATACAGTGCGGTGATTTCAATGGTACTTCACTTCCGAAATGATGCAATCGCCTGAAAAATGCATTGTAGCGTCCACGCAGCCCTGCGGCAGAGGTATAGCTTTCGCTATCTCCAATGATATAGCATCCATTCGGCTTTCCTTGCAATAAATTATCAAGCAAGGCGGCAAATTCCATGGTAATCGGCACGGTACATGGCTTTCCATTTTTGGGCAGCCCAAGACTTTCATCTTTTTTTATGCTACGGGAAATATGTATACACCGCTCTTTAATATCGATGTCACAATATCGCAAAGCACGCAATTCCCCTGAGCGGATTCCAGTATGCAGTAGAATCAACATTGGGATGCCAAAAAGGCTATCCTTTATAGCGAAATCGTGGATTTCTTGTGCTTCTGCATCTGTATAGTTTCAATTCGTGCCCCTACGTGAGGGGCATTATTTTTTTGCCTTTTTCATACTTGAAACATTCTTATTTTTTGTTTTTTTGGATTCTGCTTGTCATGACTATGCTCCGTCTTTGGAGTTAGCATCTTCGTCCGCTTTCATTTGGTCTTCGAGTTCGCCAAGCGTAGTGGATACTGTGATATAGTCTGTATCATCCGGATCTGGTTTCGTCTGATCGCTTTTTTGCAGCTTCTCCTAGCTGCACCAGTACATCCAACATACAAGCACGGATTTCCGGCGGCAGACTCATGTACTTTGCAATGACTTCTGCTTCATCGTCTTCACTTAGATTCAGGTCAGCAAATGGGTTTGGAGTAGGCTCTCTACCAAGAAGATAATCTGTGGTTACGCCGTAGAAGTCAGCGAGTTTTCGAATCACGCTTATTTTTGGTTCACGCTCTCCAAATTCATAAGTAAGATATGCACGTTCAGAAATTCCCGTCTTTTCGCACAACTCCCGTTTTGTTAAGCCATGTTTTTCACGAATCTGTTTCAAAGTGTCTTTTAATTCCAAGGTGTCATCACCTCCTTTGCTATATTTTCATTATACGCAAAAATGCGTACATTGTCAATAGTGTATTTGACTATTTTCGCTGCAATTATACGCATTTATGCAATCTACACAAAATACAGATTGCATATTTGTGTACTTTTTTCTGTAAAATCACTTGACAATGTACGCAAAAGAGCGTATAATACAATTACAGCAAACGCAAATGAGCGGAAAGCTGAATCCGACGGCAAGTGTCAGAAAGGAGAAAACAATGAACCCGGTGAGCGAGTACGAAATTGAAACCTTCTTGAAAATGATTCTTGAAATTATTAAGAGTTGCAAGGATTTGCAGGAAGCACAGGACAAAATAAAAGCCCTGCTCGAGCGGTAACTCATACAGGACTTTTCAACAGCTAGAAGACGGGCGGTACTTGCCGCCGCCCACCTTCTTTTCCATTATACCACAGGAGGACAAAAAAGGCAAGAGAAATTTTTGATAGATAGAAAGGAGAATCGTATGGCAGTAACCAAAATCACAACTGCGACCGCTGAACGGCAAAATGTTACACAGCTGTACAAAAGCCTGAGTGCGAGTGACCGCATCATTTTCAAGTCGATTCTGGAAATGACAATTATCCTGCTGAAAAATATGCAGGCAGCAGAAAGGATAAGTTCATGAACGAACTGATTAAAATCAACTATGACAACGCAGACCGCCCGACGGTTCTTGCACGGGATTTGTACAAGGAACTGGGTGTAGAAACCAGATATAATGACTGGTTCAAACGAATGTGTGAATATGGTTTTTCGGAAGGAAAAGACTTTTACTCATTTTTGAGTAAAACCTCAGATGGTGGCAGACCAGCGACCGACCACCAAATCACCATCCCTATGGCAAAGGAACTCTGTATGCTCCAGCGGACAGAAAAGGGCAAGTTCTGGCGACAATATTTCATTTCAGTGGAAGAACAGTGGAACAGTCCGGATGCCATTATGGCAAGAGCCTTGCAGCTCTCTAACGCAAAGCTCAAGCAACTACAAATCACGGTTTCCACGCCGACTGTGGAAAACCAGATTATGAAGCCCAAGGCAGACTATTTTGACGATTTGGTTGACCGAAATTTGCTGACGGGTATTCGAGAAACGGCAAAAGAGTTTGGCATTAAGCAAAAAGATTTTGTCAATTTCCTGATAGACAAGAAATACTTATACCGTGACAAGAAAGGCAAGCTTGTTCCATATGCAAAGCCACTTGCAGATGGATTGTTTGAATTGAAGGAATCCAAAAATGATGCAACCGCATGGTCTGGCACACAAACCATGATTACGCCGAAAGGTCGGGAAACGTTCCGACTATTGATGACAGGAGTTTGAAGATTGCTGAACAACCAGAAAGGAGGCGATAGCATGAGCCGCGGAATAGAAATTGACTTTAAGCATACATGTAAAATTCGGGAAATTGAATTGATTTTTGCTGCTATGGAGAACTCTGCTAAACATGGGGATGGGAACTCCTTCTTATTATTGAGCGATCTTCTCCAGAAGAGATTGAAACAATGCGATGATTTCAGCTTTATACAAAGTGAACAAACACCCTATGAACCACCATATAGCGGTTAGAATTAGATTCGTAACTTTGGACGATGTCTTTTCTAAATCAACGCCAGTGTATTCAATTATCTTTTTTGGAAGAAAAATAATTACTTCTATCCAATATAATAGGCTGATTGCTTTTCTTTTTGATGTACGATAATAACCAATTGCAGAATCAAATGCATCCAGAACACTTGCGGCGATATCTGCTCTTCTTTGAAATAGATTTTCAAACAAATTTACTTTACTATTTGCAGCAGTACCATTGCCAACTGGTATTGATACAGGAAAAATAATATTTTTTACCTTAGCTACTTTAAACAATTCAATAATTTCATATTTATATGTCACAATGTCATTTACAGAATCTTGATCTTTAATCCAATCTTCGTATTTCTTCTTTAGTGCCACTGTTTTTCGTTGCCGATAACAATTAGAAAAGAATTTATAAGCAATGCAAAATGTAAAAATGCCTATTAAGATTAGCTCTTTTTTCATCGATATTCACCCCCTTTCTTGCCTCATTATATCATAATTTGGCAGGAAATACAACGATTTTGAAAGGAAACTTGAAAAAATGCATAATAAAATATTTATCTTGTTACTGGTAATTTTGTTTGCAGTATTCTATTTATGTGCTTCATTCGATGAGGAACGAAAACACCGATTATTCCTTAATGGAATGGGATTCGGCATTTCCTTTTTGATTGGAATCCTCATTATGGTAAACTTGATAACTGGAAATATTGTTATAGTTAATAATATTTAAATCATAGTTACGGGGAAACGGAATAGTGAAAGGAATGGTAACATGGCAAGTGCAATTGCAATCATGATTGACGAAAATAAGGTAAAAGAGCTGGATTCTCACTGGAATGAAGTCATGGATTTAGCTGTAAAATATGGATTTATATGTGTGGCATATGGCGGTGCAGCAATGTTGTCAACGCATAAGAATCAGATTGAATCCCTTGGCGAGGAAAAATATTTAAAAATGAGAAATTCTGATGTATATCGGCATGAATAAAGC
>DYCW01000256.1 GCA_019417865.1 Ruminococcus sp.
CATCAATTAAATATATAATAAAATAAAAATTTGTAAAACGCCCTCTTTGGTTTTTCACCTGAGAGGGCGTTCTGTATGATAGGACGATTATGGCAATAAAAAACGTTTATTTTGATACAAAATAGGGGTGCATTTTTATGTCCTGAAAACAACGCAGTATCAGCACTTTCTGAAAAGTGTCGTTTTCTGTTGCTTGAAAATGCCGAAAAATAGGGGAATTTCAAGTGAAGTCATCGTTTTCCTTTGGCAGAGCGTAAAAAATCTCTGTGATAATCATAGCCTAATATCACATAGATTTTTCAATTCCAGAACCAGCATAAACCATTATAAGTATAAGTACTTGCGGCATAGCCATTATGGGAATAGCCATCCTTGATTCTATAAACAAAGTTGCCGTTTGTTTCAGCAGTCAATTCTGCAAAATAATTGGAATCACGCATTTTTTGAACTCTCTGGTTGACGTAGCTGTAAGCAAAATCATCTGTACCGGTCATGGTAAATACAAAATAATCATCTTGGTCATAATTTTTCGCAGCTTCCCAAATAGTATCGTCGTCAAGAGATGTTCCGCAGCTCATTGGCATGAAATATTTGAAGTAATCCAGACAGTTTTGAAACATTCTCCAAGTGGCGACGGAACCCATGGAAAATCCGCCGAAGCCACGATGTTCCCGTGACGCTTTCAAATCCTCCGCAGATGTGCTTTTTGCATAGCTGCTGTATTTTGACTCGACAGCTGGAATCAGATCATTGAGGAGTTCATTGTGGTAATTTCTGTTCAGTTGTAAAGCAAGGCTGAAATTATCACTGTCATTGCTGCTGGTATTATTGTACGTCGGACATACGATAATCATTGGTTTGATTTCGCCGTTCTGAATGGCGTTGTCCATGACATTTTTAAAAGCAGATGGATTCGCAGGAGTGCCTAATGTAGTGGTTTCGTTGCTCCAGAAACCATGCATCAAATAGAAAACGTCATACTGCTTATCTTCAGAATATCCATAGGGAAGATACACAATGGCACGTTTATTCAGTATCTGACTTTTTTCCTCGTAAGTCATAGACTCATAGGTATCATAATAAAGCTCTTCCAAAGTGCCCTGCTTGTCCGCAGAGGTGTAATAACTCTGTGGGATCTCTTTGATTTCGCCCGGAATATTACTGTTTTGTGTAAGATAACGCCGTCTCATAAGACACAAATCAAAAACATCCCATGTACCGTCGCAATTCAAGTCATAGTCATTTCCATGCACATTTTCAGTACGTGCAAGGAGGAAATCCTGCAAATTTGCAAGCTGACGGTGTTCAGGGATATTATCGTCCGGCATCTGTTCTTCCCAGAAACGAACGGCGTCATATATCCAGCCCTCTGCAACCGTTCCCGTGCCAAGACCGAAACCATGGGGCAATCCCTCATAAGCATGAAATTCAGTCGGGATACCGTAACTATCCAGAACTTGAAGGCGGCTTTGTATAGTTCTGTAATTTGCAATGCCATCATTTGTGCCGACACAAGCATAAGTCGGTGCATCTGTTAGTGACGAAGTATTGTAGCCGGTATACTGCATAATGACTGCACCAGCCTGCTGAATATCACTGCGTTGCGTCAAAGTCTCAAGATTGTCTGCATTGCCCAGCGTTGCTGCCATTCTTGCACCGGCAGAGCCTCCCCAGAGAGAATAGTAATCCCCATCAACTTCCAGTTCTTCGGCATGGTCATAGATAAATTCAATGGCTTTTGCAAGGTCATTGTATGGATCGTCCGGACGATAAATTAGAGCAAATGCATTGTATCCCATTTTAGAAACTTCCAGTGCATGAGGAAAGCTGTCGTGCATTGCACCAACATAGGCAAATCCACCGCCAGCGTTCATAACGGCAAATTTCGCTCCCGGTTCGCCTTTGAAGAAAAACAGCCCCGTATCACGTTTGGACGGATCAGCGGTCATTTCTGCTTCGCTGTAAATCGGATAAAAAATTTGCTGTCCGTTTTCAGCGTTTTCCGCAAGCGTATTGATGATCTCCACTGTTTTTTCAGGCTGGATATCGTTATACCATGTGTATACACGGCTTGTACTGACTTCCCCAAGCGTCATATCGTCCGTGACAGTACGGTCAACAGGAAATAAAAGCCTCCCGAAATCCTCAAATACAGGATTGGCGATAACCTCTCCAACTGTGGTATCTGTATTCACTTTTTGTTCTCCTATGATAGAATCCGATGCGATGGAAACTGTATCAGGGTTGCTTATATCCGCCTGCGTTTCGGGAAAATTACCACAGGCAGCTGTTGTCATAGTTAACCCTGCAAGCAATAAAATGAAACCTTTTTTCACTGAAATCCCTCCCATAAATTAGGTCTATTAAGAGTATATCACATTGTATATCAAAAGAGAAGTTCAAATTGGTTACTGACTGTAAACCTTCGGCTTATTACTGATTAACTAATCGGAACTTCACAAGTTTCCAAAAACGGTGTATAATAAAATTGAAAATTGAACCAGGAGGTTTTCATTATGGAATATGTACAGCTGAACAACGGACTGAAAATGCCGATACTTGGTTATGGCGTTTATCAAGTAACAAAGGATGAATGCGAGAGATGTGTTCTGGACGCTCTGAAAACAGGCTATCGTCTGATCGATACCGCACAGAGCTACTTCAATGAGGAAGAAGTCGGCAATGCGATCGTAAAGTCGGGCATACCGAGAGAAGAAATTTTCCTGACAACGAAAGTTTGGGTAGAGCATTACGGTTATGAGGAAACCAAAAAATCTGTTTATGAATCTATGAAAAAGCTTCAGACAGAGTATATTGATCTTATGCTTCTGCATCAGCCCTTCAGTGATTATTACGGTGCATACCGTGCGTTGGAAGAACTTTATCAGGAAGGTGTGCTGAAAGCCATCGGCGTATCCAATTTCTATCCTGACAGATTAGTGGATATTGCAAATTTTGCCAATATTGTTCCAATGGTGAATCAGGTGGAAACGCACGTCCTCAACCAGCAGACAGAAGCGAAAAAGTGGATGGACAAATATGAAGTGCAGATCGAAGCATGGGCACCGTTCGGCGAGGGCAGGGGAGGACTCTTTGAAAATCCTGTTTTGACAGCAATTGGTGAAAAGTATGGAAAGACGTCTGCACAGGTAATGCTTCGCTGGAATATACAGCGTGGCGTAGTGGTTCTGCCGAAATCCACGCATATTGAGCGTATGGAGCAGAATTTCAATGTGTTTGATTTTGCACTCAGTGAGGAAGATATGGCAGCAATTGCTGCACTGGACACGCAGACAAGTTCGTTCTTCTCACACTATGATCCGAATATGGTTGAATGGTTCGTTAAAATGGTTGAGGAACGTAAGCAGAAGCATGACAGCTCCAAGGAAAAGAAAAACTGGTAAAATCAATAGGAAAAGGCTGTCTGAATTAATAGCTATACTTATATAAAAATTTTGAGCCATAGTATTTTTGATTATAAGTTAAAAATGCTATGGCGTTTCTATTGACATGGAATTCCTCATAGGGTATAATTATAGTAATACAAATCGGAATTTAAAACAGAAAGGCGTAATGATAATGAAAAAAATAGTCGCATTCTTTTTACTGCTTGCAATGACATTACCAATCACCGCCTGCAATCAAAGCACAGAGCACGCGGAAAGTTCTTCTTCTGTTGAGCAAATACAGGAGCAGTCGCAGACAGTATCTCCCACAAAGCTTACCAACAAAATGACAGAAAACGAGCATCAAAGAGTAGACAAGCATGAACTTACACTGTTGATTGAACCAAAAGAAACAACAAACACTGAGCAGACAGAGCATAAGGTAAGTGTGGAGTTTCGTACACTAAGTATTGAAGAGTGGCGGGAGAATGTCGAAAGTTATCATGACCAGAACATGATAACCGATGAAGAATACGAAACGGCTATGGAGGAAATCAGAATCTCCGCGGAAAAAGGTGAGAACACCTATCATCTTAATCCTTACATTCTTGTTGATGGTTGTCTAATAACGTACACTGTCCCGAACGCTGATCCTAATTATGATGGCGGACTGATTACATTCACCTACTATACAATGGAAGAGAACGGTGAGCCCAAAACTGAGGAACTGTCATTTGAAACATTCGAGGCGTATCTTGACTGGATCAGAAAAATGGATGCCGAACTCGGTTATTCTGATGAGTTGATTGAACAGGAAGTTCTTTATGTGCAGCTCGCCAATGAAGCCATGAAAACAGGTGATTATGAGATCCTGCCTGAAGGCACAGTCGATCCGCAGGATTCCTCGCTGTATTTGTGGTATGATGCGAATGGTGATTACAGAAGTGAATGGGAATATGAACGTGAGGCAGTAGAGACCATTCAGGATTCCATTGACGAGATCAGCATTTACGACGAAGAAATGGACACGGAATTCACCGTACATGTGACGCTACCTCCCGATTATGACAAGAGCAAGACTTATCCCGTATTCTTCCTGACTGACGGCATCTGGCGCTTCGGTAATTGTCCTGAGCTGAGAGAGCTTATGGAGAACGGTGAAGCTTCACCTGTTATCCTTGTAAGTATGTGGTACAGCTACAACACTCCATACGATGACGGAAATACTCGTTATTTTGATCTTGTAATAAATCGTGATAAGCTTCTGAATTTTGTTACAGACAATCTTATGCCCTATCTTACTGAGAATTACAATATTGACTGCACAAATTCAACGCTCTATGGTCATTCTGACGGCGGCGTGTTTACCCATTATGCACTGTTTAATTCGGATAAGTTCGATAATCAGCCGTTTGGTCATTACATTATCGGCAGTCCTGCACTGTGGGGACTTTATAATTACAATGATCATGAGAATATCAGTTCGGATGATATTTTGAATGATTATGGTTATTTTGACCGAAACGAAAAGCTCAGTAAAAGTGTGTTCCTCTGTGCAGGCTCACAGGAGGATCCCGACTATGCTGATAGCTATAAGGGACACGATACGACACTTGAAGGTACTGCAAAGCTGAGAGAACGACTTGAAGCTCATGGTGCAGACATGACTTACAAATTATATGACTCACATCATTACCAGTATATCCCTGAAATGCTGGCTGAGTATCTGAAAGAAACGTATCCGTGTTAATTGAAGGTGAAAATTCTGATTTATGCGAATAAACAAATAATTAAAATAAGCCCGAAAGTAGTTTTTCAAGTGCTTTTGGGCATTACTTCTATATGAGTATTGCTCTTATTACGGACAGCCTTTTGAATTAGGAATGAGAGAATTATTGCATTATCGACATATTTTTGATTTATGTCCGGTGAAAAGAGTATCGCTCCAGAAAATCAGTTAAAACCCTTCAGTTCATACTTGAAAAAATTGCAAATTTATGATATAATGGCACTGTCGAAACTCAGAAAGGCGGTGCCATTATGTATAATCCCCAACTGGAAACATTTTTAAAAGTTGCTGACTGCGGAAGCTTTAACAAGGCGGCGGAAGAGTTGTATATCTCACCGCCTGCGGTGATCAAACAGGTGAATCTTCTGGAGTCATCCTTGAACTTACAATTGTTTATTCGTACACACAGAGGATTGATTCTGACAGAGGCAGGAAAGTCATTGTATCATGATACAAAATATATTATTCAGTATTGCCGTGATTCCGTCAACCGAGCCAGAAATGCCATGCAGAAAGAAGAATCTGTTATCCGAATCGGAACATCTCCCATGACGCCGGGGCAGTTTTTAATGGATATGTGGTCCAGTATTCATGAAATTTGTCCGGATATTAAGTTTAAACTTGTTCCGTTTGAAAATACGCCGGAAAATTCGATAGAGATTCTGAAAAATCTTGGAAAGAATATTGATATTGTAGCAGGTCTGTTTGATGACGCCTTTTTAAAATCAAGAAAATGTGACGGTCTTTTACTTTCTTATGAACCCATACGCTGTGCAGTTTCGATTTATAATGAACTCTCCAAAAAATCAGAACTTTCGGTTTCAGATTTATATCATCGTAATTTTATGATCATCCATAGAGGCTGGAACAAGTGCCTTGATATGATGCGGGATGATTTACTGCAAAATCATTCTCAGATAAACATTGTGGATTTTGATATGTTTACACTAAATGCTTTCAATCAATGCGAGAACAGCGACAATATGATGATCTGCATTGATAACTGGGCGAATGTGCATCCTTTGTTAAAGGTTTTGCCGGTGGATTGGAATTATTGCATACCATTCGGACTTTTGCATTCTCCCAAACCATCGCCAAATGTGAAACGTTTTTTAGATGCTGTACGACAAGTGAAACCAGCCCCGGAGTGTAAATCTAAAGATTAATACTGATTAACAAATCGAGACTTCTCAAGAGGTCTCGATTTTGTTATAATAAAAAGTGTAAGGAAGAAATCGTCAGAGAAACGATTCGTTCATATAAGGGTTGACAGATATTTTTGAAAGATGAGGTGCTTTTATGAAAGATATTTTGTATAAAGTGATAGCAGCGGCATCGGCTGTTTCGCTCCTATCTTTGACAGGCTGTTCACAAGCAGAGGAAAGCTCAGATGTGAAATCAACTGCTGATACATCACAGACAATAGAATCAACAGCGGAAAATAACGCAGAGTCAACAGAAAAACCAGATTCTGAAGTATCTGGGGAAGGAAACAATATCTTGATTGCGTATTTTACAGCCGCTGAAAACAGCGGTGTAGATGCTGCTTCCTCTGCAAGTTATTCTATCGTTAATGGTGAGGCAAAAGGCAGGATTCGGGCTTTGGCAGATATGATACAGGCAGAAACGGGAGGAGAATTATTTTCTATTCAAACGTCTGTCGTATATCCGTCCGACGGTGGTGAGTTGATAGATTATGCAGATCAGGAACAAAGCGATAACGCTCGTCCTGAACTGACTTCCCACATAGAAAATCTGGATGCCTATGATACGATATTTGTAGGATATCCGAATTGGTGGTATGATATGCCGCAGGTGATGTACAGTTTTTTTGATGAGTATGACTTCAGTGGAAAGACAATCATTCCATTCAATTCACATAATGGCAGCCGTTTTTCGGATACAATTGAGACGATTCAGGAATTAGAACCGGATGCCAATGTTATTACAGACGGATTTACAGTAAATGAGCGTGATGTTCCGGACGTTGCTGGCGATATTGCGGAATGGATAGATGGACTGGGATATTAA
>DYCW01000257.1 GCA_019417865.1 Ruminococcus sp.
ATATTGGACAGCGTGCATTGAAAGCATTACAGTAACAGAAAGACATTTATAAATCCGGGGGTGTGTTATGAATCCAAGATTGCCGTACTTACGGGAAAAAACGACGAAATTGACAACATCTCCGGGTGTATATCTGATGAAAGATCAGGCAAATGAGATTATTTATGTTGGAAAAGCCAAAAACCTGAAGAATCGGGTCACCAGCTATTTTCGGGTCTCCGCAGATCATACACCGAAAGTGGCAAGTATGGTGGCATCTGTCTATGATTACGATTTCATTGTAACAGATTCAGAATATGAGGCATTGGTGTTAGAATGTAGCTTGATTAAGCAGCATCAGCCGAAGTATAATATTTTGTTAAAAGATGATAAGGGATACCATTATATTTATATTTCAGACGAACCGTTTCCCCGATTTTCAACGGAGCAAAAGAAGGAGAAGAAGGGAACATATCTGGGGCCATATATGAGCGGGTTTGTGGCAAAAGAGGCAGTAAAAGAAGTGAATCAGGTTTTTCGTCTTCCAACTTGTCAGAAGCAGTTTCCAGCTGCATTTCATCGTGGTCGTCCTTGCCTAAACTATCACATAAAACAATGCATGGGACTTTGCCGGGGGAATATTTCCCAGAAAGCCTATCAGGACATCATACAGCAAGCGATTTCCTATATCAAAAACGGCAGTACAGAATCGGTAAAGCGAATGCAGCAGGAAATGGAAGTTGCAGCAGAACGACTGGATTTTGAACGTGCAGCGGTCTTGCGAGATCGCATTTCTGCCATTTCAAAAGCAGGAGAAACTCAAAAAATTCTCGATTCGGATATAAAAGAAGCAGATGTACTGGCAGTGAGTGAAAGCAATGGGAAACAGTGCCTTTCTCTGCTTTTATATCGGAATCGAAGACTTTTTGATAAACAGACCTATTTTTTTCAGCAAATGGAATCGGCTGCCGCTTTGCTGGAGTCATTTATAGGGCAATATTACGACCAAAGACAGAAAATTCCGAATAGTATTTTATTGCCGACGTCACTGGAAAATCAAGAATTGATACAGAAAATGTTAGAGGAGCGTGCGGGGCATCGTGTCAAACTGCTGTTGCCGCAGCGAGGAACTGCGGCACATATCCTGCAACTTTCCAAAAACAATGCAAACGAAGCACTTGCACTGCGGATGGGGCGAACTGCCAAAGAAGTACAGGCATTGGAAGAACTGAAGCAGGCATTGGGGCTTGCTGTGACACCGGAGTGGATTGAAGCATATGATATTTCCAATTTGGCTGCTTCCTCTATTGTAGCGGGTATGGTTGTTTTTCAGAATGGAAAGCCATATCGGAAAGCTTATAAGCGTTTTTCTTTGGATCAGATGGATGGACAGGATGACTATGCATGTATGCAGCAGGTTTTGCGTCGTCGTCTGACCCATTTTGTGGAACAGGATGGAGATGAAGGTTTCTGTAGAAAGCCGGATTTAATTCTGCTGGACGGCGGGCAGGGGCATGTTCATGCTGTACAGCCAGAACTGACCGCTTTACAGCTGGATATTCCACTTTATGGAATGGTAAAGGATAACAAACACCGTACTCGTGCGATTGCCGGAAACGGTTGTGAAATTGCTCTTTCTCGTACCAGTGCAGCGTTTCACCTGCTGACGCAGATACAGGACGAGGTGCATCGATATGCTATTACCTATATGAGAAGTCATCATAAAAAGACTTCTTATGCACTAGAAATGACACAGGTGAAAGGGATTGGTGTGAAAAAAGCACAGAAGCTTTTGGTCTACTTTAAAACAAAAGAGAATTTGAAGGCAGCTTCACCGGAAGAATTGGCGAGAGTTGCTGGTGTTTCCCGTGCGGTGAGCATGGAATTATATACATTTTTACAAGATATGTAAGGAACAAAAAGGACAGGAGATAGTAATCATGCGTATTATTTCTGGAACGGCACGAGGCAGACGGCTGAAAACATTGGAAGGGATGGATGTTCGTCCGACAACAGAAAAGGTAAAGGAAGCAATTTTTTCTTCCATTCAGTTTGATTTGCCGCAGGCAACCGTCTTGGATCTATTTGCCGGCAGTGGACAGCTGGGTTTGGAAGCATTGAGCCGAGGTGCAAAGCATGCCTACTTGATTGATCATTCCTCTAAGGCAATGGCTGTAATACGGGAAAATATTGATGCCACTGGTTTTACTGCAAAAGCAGAGGTGATACAAACAGAGGCAGCTGCCTTTTTAAAGTGTTTGTCTTCGTCCGTGCAGTTCGATTTGGTTTTTCTGGATCCGCCATATCGACATGACACCATCCAGGAAATGCTGGTATTGTTAGAACATCATGTTGCAGCGGATGGAAAAATTATCTGTGAACATGAACGGGAATTAGATTTGCCAGATACGATTTCTGTTTGGCAGAAAAAGAAAAGCCATTCCTATGGCAGCATTGCCGTAACGACATACATTTATAAGGAAGAAGTGACGCAGAATTGAAGAGAATCGCAGTTTATCCGGGAAGCTTTGATCCCATTACGGTTGGACATCTGGATGTTATTCACCGTGCATCAAAACTATTTGATGAGTTGATTGTGTTGGTTTCTAAAAATATTATGAAATCAAAAGAAAGTTTTACGCCTCAGGAACGAGCTTCCATGATTACACGTGTCACAACAGATCTTCCAAATGTGAAAGTGGATATTTCAGACGGATTATTGGTGGATTATATAAGGGATGTGCATGCCATTGCGATTGTAAAGGGATTGCGTGCGGTAAGTGACTTTGAATATGAGTTTCAGATGGCACTTGCCAATAAGAAGCTGTATGACGGTGCGGAAACAATTTTTCTGACTACTTGTACAGAAAATATGTATCTCAGTTCCAGTGTCGTAAAACAAATTGCAGCATTTCATGGGGATATTCGACATTTTGTGCCGGATTTGCTGCATGATGAAATTATGCATCGCCTGTCAAAGGAGTTACAGACATGAAAATTGATGAGATTTTGGATTTAATGGATCAGCTTCTGGATCATGCAAGACCCATTCCGTTTGCGTCCCATAAGGTCATTATTGATGGAGATCGCATGCGGGAATTAATTAATGATATGCGGATGAATAAACCTGAGGAAATACGACGTGCAAAATTGATTGAATTCGACTGTGACCGCATCATGCAGGAAGCACATGCCAATGGGGAACGGATTGTGCAAGAAGCAGAACAGCGTGCAAAAAAACTGGTTTCACAGCAAACTATTACGATGGAAGCCAGGGAACGAGCAATGGAAATGTTGACCAAAGCACAGGCAACATCCGAGGAAATCAAAACCGCTTCCGAAAGTTACGTTATGAATTTACTAACAGAAACAGAACAGTACCTTTCTACCAATCTACAGGAGGTACAGCAAACAAAAAATAGAATTCATAACCGAAAAAAATAAAAATTGAAAGTTTGCATAAAAGTTTTATTTTCAATTTAATGTTAGGACATTTTTTTTTGTTATAATCAGGTTATGTTTTGATGGTTCGCTTATTTATGCTCTGCGTGCGTAGAAGCGGCGTTTGGAAAGGAGTATACTCATCTATGGATAAAATTGATGCAATGTTAATTACACTGCTACAGGAAAATGCCAGAGCACCACTGAAAGTACTGGCATCAAAGGTGTTTTTATCAGCCCCCGCTGTTTCCTCCAGAATTGACAAGTTGGAAAAGCAAGGTATTATTTTGGGATATAATACCATTATTGACCGCCAGAAACTAGGCTATCATATTACGGCTTTTATTAATTTGGAGCTTTCAGCGGATCAAAAAGCAGAATTTTATCCATTTATCAATAGCTGTCCGAATGTGTTAGAGTGTAATTGCGTAACGGGCGTTTATTCTATGTTGATTAAGGTATCTTTCCCTTCCACGCAAGAGTTGGATACGTTTATTGGAAAGATTCAACGATTTGGAAATACTTCCACACAGATTGTCTTTTCCACACCAGTTTCACATCGGGAAATTAGTGTGGAAGCAAATATTTAAAAGAAAAGAATACTGTGAGGTACGGTTACCTTACAGTATTTTCTATTTACAAGGAGACTTGATTGATGTTGCATTTTATCATTGGTGGTGCGGGAACGGGAAAATCTACATTGCTTCTGAAAAAAATCAAACAGCTGCTGCCCAAAGAACCGGATTGTATAATTCTTGTTCCAGAGCAGTTTTCTTATGAATTCGATAAAAAACTCTATCATTTTATCGGTGCAAAAGCATTTAATCAGCTGGAAACACATAGCTTTACTTCTATCAGTCGTATGCTTTTTCAAAAGTACGGAAAATATACAGCACAATATGCAGATGCTATTACCAGAAAAGCCTTGCTGCTGCAAGCAGTGCAGACGGTTCAGCAAAAGCAAGTGCTGCATTTTTTTAATCAGCAATGCCTGAAACCAGATTTTATGGAGAGTATAGAACAAATTTTATCTGTTTTGAAACGGAACGGAACAACTGCCTCAGAACTCTATGAAACCGCATCAGACTGTACAGGCAGATTACATGACAAATTACAAGATGTTTCTTATATTTACCAGCAATATGAGACACTGCTGCAAACAAATGGTTTGCAGGATGCTTTGACGGATATTACAGAGGCGGCTGCCATCGCTAATATACATGATTTCTTTTTAGGAAAAACTATTTTTATTGATGAATTTGAAAGCTTTACAGAAGATGAATATGCAATGCTACAAATAATAGTTGCCACTGCTACAGACATCTATAT
>DYCW01000258.1 GCA_019417865.1 Ruminococcus sp.
CACCGCCGTTCTGTGGTGTACTGTTTGTAGGTGCGGCAGGTTGCGTGTTGTTCTGTTGTGGTGCACTGTATGCCTGTGTGAAAACGGGATTATATGGTGCAACTGCGGATGTGCCTTGTGCGTTCATGATACCAAGGGTAGAAGATACAGCGGCATTTGCCATATCAGAAGATATTGCGGATACATCTGGAATGCCTTTTTCGATACCAAGTGCAAATCCCTCATCATAATACATACCTGATTTCATGCCAACTCTGGATGGGGAACGAATAATCAAAGAATTATTTACAGCTTCACTAACTGCATTGCCTACGCCTGTAGCGGACGCTATAACTAAATCTTTATTTAGTTCCAGCCCTTCCGCAAGACCATCACAATAATTTTTCGCACTTTCAATTGCGGTATCAAATAGGGAAGTGCTCATATCAAGATTTTCGCCAACAAATTTTTTAATTGCTTCAATTTTTTCTGTTTCCGATAGGGCAGAATCCTGCAATGCCTGCATAAATTGTTCGCCGGTGACTAGTCCGCCTTCCAATCCAGATGCTTTTCCAAGCTCAATTAAAGAAGCTGTGTAATCTTCTTCTGCTTCTTTCATTATGCTTTCATCAATTTTGACGCCTTCATTTGCCATCTGTTTCAATTCTTTCAGCCGTCCGCCAGCTATTTCATACTGTTCTACTAGCTCATCTAATTTTGCACCTGTTTCTTCTGTCTTAATTGGCTCTTTGAAAATCGACTGCAACTCTTCAATAGCAGAATTGTAATCGCCATCAGCAATTTTTTTGGTTGCAGATTCGCACTTATCAATGAGGGTACTATATTCTCCAACGGTAGTAGATAGACTTTCAACAGAACTTTTGGCTTCTGTCACTGCTTTAAGAGCTGTTGAAAGTTCCTCTTCGCTGACATATTTTCCAGTATGGTTTAACTCCCAATTTTCACGGGCAGTCAATAACGGCAGATACTTGGCAAGGGCATTTTTATATTCCGTTCGAGCATCAGCTAATTCCGTGATTTTCTGTGGCAAATTGGCAATGGCGGTATTATAATCATCTTCAAATGTATTTAATATACTTTGTGCTCGTTGCTTTTCTATAAGTTTATCCAACTCGGCAGATGCTTCTTTAAAATCTGTAATAACATCGCCATTTTTGGCAATTACACCGTCTAATATGTCGTAGGATGTGCCGGCGTACGCATTGATTTGATCTAAAATGCCCTTAACTTCTTCTTCATGCCCAGCCTTGATTGCCCCATCAGAATTTACCAATTCATCCAGACGTTCTTTCAACTCCTGTATATTTTCAAATTCTTTCTCACTTGCTACAATATCTACACGATTATCTTCAATAGATTGATAAAAGTCTTCCAATTTTTCTTTGGATTCCTCTGCTGCATTTTTGATTTCATCAGAAATTTTATAAGTGTCGTCAAGGGCTTCTTGTGCTACTTTTGCCTGCTGACTATGATAGGTTTTCAATGCACCTGCCAGCCCTGCAAGAGCACTCACCCCCAACGCAATCCATCCTAGTGGATTGGACGCATTTAGAGTTTGAAAAGCAGTTTTCACCGTCTTTGCAGTATTCACCGCAGATGTTGCAAAGTTCGTAACTTTTTTCACCGCAA
>DYCW01000259.1 GCA_019417865.1 Ruminococcus sp.
TTGCGGTGAAAAAAGTTACGAACTTTGCAACATCTGCGGTGAATACTGCAAAGACCGTGAAAACTGCTTTTCAAACTCTAAATGCGTCCAATCCGCTAGGATGGATTGCGTTGGGTGTGAGTGCTCTTGCTGGATTGGAAACAGCTTTACGGAATGCCGCAAGCAAGCATCAAGAATATCTGCAAAATATTACAGATAAAGCCGCTGAACTGCCAGAGGAACTTCAAAAATCCATTGATACCACAAAGGAATTATCAGATTCATGGGAATCTATGCAGGAAAACATGAAATCCGACGGCAATGCAGAATTTTTTGACTATGAAGCCGCTGAAAAAGCGAAAGAATCTTTGATGGCTCTAATTAACGCAGATGGAACGATCAAGGATGGGCAGGAAGAAAAGGTACAGAATCTGATTGACCAATTAAATCAGTATGGAGATACTGGTTTATCCGTTTCGGATGGCATCATTACCAAAAATGGTGAAGTTGTTGGCAGCTATAACAATATTTCAGGGGCAATTGATGAAGTCATCGAAAAACAGCATGCCCAAAACCTGATGGAAATTGCAGAATCTGGATACAAAGAAGCATTAGAAAATCGGCAAAAACTTCTTGATAACGAAGCAGAATATGCAAAAACGATCCAAAATACGGAACAAAGCATCAGTAGCACAAGAAAAGAACTGGAAGAATTGTACAAAGTCCACGGCATGGGCACGGATATCAATGGCAACATGATTTTTGATGCAAAAGGTGCTGCAAGGGCGGAAGAATTGCAAGCTGCTTTAGAGGGATATGAGAAAAAATTAGGAGAAACCAAAACAGCACGGGAAGAAAATAATCAACTTCTAAAGGAATCTCTCAGCTATGAATCACAATATCTTCAAATGCAAGATAGTTTTGTAAATGGTGACTATGATAAAGTAGCAGAAGGGTATGCAAAAGTGAGCAGCGGATTTATTACGGCATCCACTGGCACAAGAGCGGAATTGAAGCAGCAAGTAATTGATTTTAAAGAGCAGTATGAAAATTTGCTAGAATTATCCAAAACGAATCCTAATTTGGTGACAGATGAACAATTGCAGCAAGCAAAATATCTATGGGAACAGTCCATGATAGAATTGGAAACGGCAACTGGGGAACACGCTGGAAGTATCGGCAAAACATTTATTGATACACTTTCAGCATCTGGAATGAGCGAAAGCGAGCAACTGACTACATTAAATGAATATATTCGGAATCGCTTGAATGATGGGGATTCTCTGGATGAAATCGCAAAGCAGCTGGGCGTGGATTTCACTTCTGGTATTGCAGATGGAGCTGAGAACAACGGTGTCGCATTGGAAGAGGCAACAAAAGCACTAATATACCGTGCGACCCAAAATTTGAAAACAGGTGCATATGACGATAGCTACAGTATAGGCGAAAATATGGGGCGTGGAATGGCGGATGGTATAGATGCTGTTGCATGGGAAATTGCGACATCTGCTATAAATGCAGTGACCGCCGCAATCAATGCCGCAAAATCTGCTGCTGATATACGCTCCCCTTCCCATATCATGCGAGATGAAGTTGGATTCATGCTGGGCGAAGGGACAGCACTTGGCATTAAAGATAGTATTCCGGATGTATCTGCAATATCTTCTGATATGGCAAATGCCGCTGTATCTTCTACCCTTGGCATCATGCATGCACAAGGAGCATCCGCAATTGCCCCATACAATCCCGTTTTCACACAGGCATATAGTGCACCACAGCAGAACAACACGCAACCTGCCGCACCTACAAACAGTACACCACAGAACGGCGGTG
>DYCW01000026.1 GCA_019417865.1 Ruminococcus sp.
TGAAGAAGTTGCAGGAGAAGAGGAATTGAAACGGATTCCTTTTCTTTCGGAGTGGTTGTGTGAGGATTGCTATGAAATGCTGCTGGAATCAATGACAGAGCGGATCACGGTAAATGCATTGATAGAAAGGAGTGCGACAGATGCCATTTGATTGCGGTGTTGCAAAATATGTTTTTGCTGCTGTGGAATACAGCATCCCTTTTCCAGTGGATTTCAATGGCGTGGTATATGACAGCTGTGCCTATTGCCGATTGTATCACAAGTCGCAGAATCAATGCTTTTTGACAAAGGAATATATTGTAGATCCGCAGCGGAAAGTCGGATTTGAATGCCCGTTGCGGTATGAGGAGGCGGAAACAGATGCCGGATAATATGATCATTTATGATGCCGTGCGAAAGGTGCCGGATACAGCAAAGCGTTCCATTTTTGCCGGACGGCTGAAGGGGAAAACAGACATCAATCCTATGTGGCGAATCAAAATTCTGACGGAGCAGTTCGGTGCGTGCGGATTTGGATGGAAATATGAGATTTTGTCAGAACGTTTGGAAACTGGAGCGAATAATGAAATTTCTGCTTTTGTCACCATTCATTTGTACGTGAAAATGGGTGATGAATGGAGTGCACCGATTCCAGGTGTTGGCGGCAGTGCGTTCGTGGCAAAAGAAAGAAATGGGCTATACACTTCGGATGAATGCTTTAAAATGGCACTTACCGATGCCATTTCCGTTGCTTGCAAGGCATTAGGAGTCGGAGCGGATGTGTATTGGGATGCAGATGCGAGCAAATACACCAATCCGAATGTACAGCCTACCACGTCGCCTGTCCAACCACAACAGGTACTATGCAATAGATGTGGAAAGCCAATACAAGAAACCATCGGCACAGATGGACGGCAATATTCCGCCGTGGATGTGTACAAGCAGTGCCATGGGATGTGCACAGACTGCTATAAAGCAGTAAAAGAAGCTGTGAAGGCACAACAGGCGGCAAAACAAACGGAGGCAGCAACGTGACAGAACGGGAACAGTTTGCGAAGAAAGTCAAAATTCTGGTGGATACCAGAGAAAAACAGAATCAGCATATTGTACAGTATTTGCACGCACAAGGAATGGCAACAGAGGTCAGAAAGTTGGATTTCGGGGACTATTCCTTTGAGATGGACGGCAAAAGTTTTGAACATCTTGCTGTGGTTGAACGAAAAGGCTGTGTCGATGAATTGTACAACAACCTGATACGTGACAGAGAGCGGCTGGAAAAGGAATTCTATGCAGCAAAATGTTTTTCGGCACATCTGGAACTGATGGTCGAAGGTGTGACATCAGAACAAGAACTGCGGCAATTCTGCATTCCGGACACGCAGATGCTGACGCAGGGACGTCGGATTCAGAAAATTGGTGCGGTAGTGTATGGCAGTGTCAAGGCATTTGAGAGTGGCTGTCGGTACGGAATCCATACTTCCTATGTGCAGAAACAGAATGCAGCAGAGCGAATATTAGAAATTTTTTATTATTGCTACAGGGGATACAAGGCTGCCTTACGTCCCCTGAGAAAGGAGAATCAAAATGGAGGATAATGTGTTTGGGGAACGTCTGCGG
>DYCW01000260.1 GCA_019417865.1 Ruminococcus sp.
AAGAGACAGCTTTATTATTGTAGAGCTGATGCGACGTATCAACCTTGGTGAGATTACAATGGAAGCATTGCCATTCTCTGCTGGTGGTTTTGCAAAATTGGTAGAAATGGCAGATACGGAGAAAATTTCTAAGAATGATGCAAAAAAGATTTTGCGTGTCATGATCGAGACTGGAAAAGATGCAGAGAGTATTGCTGAAGAACAAGGGATGCTGATTGTAAATGATACTGCAAAAGCAAAAGAAACCATTGCAGAGATTTTGTCACAGAATCAAACTGCTGTGGAACAGTATCAAAACGGAGAGCAGAAAGTGTTCGGTTTTTTGATGGGACAATGTACGAAAGCACTGCGTGGTATCTGTACGCCAAAGACTATCAAAGAAACGCTGGAAGCATCATTGAAACAATCAGCCACTGCAACAAAAGAAGGAAAAGATGCAGAACCATCTACAACAGTAGAAGCAGATGAAGAGACGGTTTCTTACACATTATATCACAATGAAAATGCTTACAAACCGTCTATAAAAGAAAGTATCATGCAAATAGACGGTACAACATTGATTCCAGAGTTTGATTATACAGAAGCAAAAAAACAGGTCGGCAAGGAAATCTCTTTGCATGCTTGCGTACACAAAGTGCGTCAAATGAGTAGCTTTGCATTTGTGATTTTACGTACTGGTCGTTATCTTCTGCAAACCATCTATGACCCATCTATTTGTGCAGAAAAAATGGAAGGTATTCGAGAGGGTAACTTTGTATATGCTTCTGGTATTGTACATGAAAATGAAAAGGCTGTTGGCGGTTTGGAATTACAGCTGAATCACCTGGCTGTCATTTCTGCTTCCAATGAGGAATACCCATTGAAAGTTTCCAACCCAAAACTGGGCTGTTCCTTGGATATCAATCTGGATAATCGCTCTGTTTCTTTAAGAAATATCAATGAACGTGCTATCTTTAAGATTCAAGAAGGCGTTGCAAATGGTTTCCGTCAATTTATGCTGATGCAGGGCTTTACGGAAATCCACACACCAAAAATTGTTGCACAAGGTGCTGAGGGCGGTGCAAACATATTCCATCTGGAATACTTTGATAAACCGGCATTTTTGAATCAGTCGCCGCAGTTTTATAAGCAGACTGCTGTTGCATTCTTTGATCGTGTATTTGAAATTGCACCCGTCTATCGTGCAGAAAAACACGCCACTTCCAGACATATCAATGAATACATCGGTTTGGATTTTGAAATGGGTTATATTGACAGCATGTATGATGTTATGGCGATGGAAACTGCTACCATTCGTTATATCTTCTCCTATTTGCAAGAACACTATGCACATGAATTGGAGATGCTTCATGCAGATGTCCCAATTGTGACAGAAATTCCATGCGTAACATTACTGGAAGCTAAAGAGATTTTAGGCAACAAAGGTTCTAAGAATAAATTGGATCTAGAACCAGAGGATGAAGTTGCACTTTGCGAATACGCAAAGAAAGAATTTAACAGCGATTTCATTTTCGTTACTCATTTCCCCTCTTCTAAGCCACCATTCTATGCAATGAATTCCAAGGAAGATCCGAGACTGGCGTATAAATTTGATCTGCTATTTCGTGGTTTGGAAATCACAAGCGGTGGACAGAGAATCCATGATTATCAAGAGCAGGTAGATAAGATGATTGCACAAGGTTTGAATCCAGATGATTTCCGTAATTATCTAGAAGCACATAAGTATGGTCTACCGCCACATGGTGGTTTGGGAATCGGTCTGGAACGCTTTGTTATGAAACTGCTGGGCTTGTCCAATGTTCGGCAAGCAAGCATGTTCCCAAGAGATATTAACCGTCTGCTTCCATAACAGTTCATATGAATTGACTGTTTGTTTTTCAATTTGCGAGGTATCAAACTATGGATGACAAGGAATTTTATTTAGATGCAATTAAAGGAATTGTACCAGAGCAAAAAGAAGTACAGTTGCAAAATGTATTTTATTCCTTTCTGGAAATTGAGCATTTATATGATTCTGCTATCAATGTAGTAAAAACACAGCTTAACATTTTAAATAATGAGTTTAACATGCGTTTTCAGAGGAATCCCATTCACAACATCGAAAGCCGAATTAAAACACCACAGAGTATCATTGGAAAACTACAGCGGAAGGGCTTTCCAGTGTCACCGGAATCCGCAAGAAAACATCTGCAAGATATTGCCGGAATTCGTGTAATTTGCTGTTATGTTGATGATATTTATGCTTTGGCAGATCTTTTAACCGTACACAAAGATTTTCATCTTGTAAAAACAAAGGACTACATTAAAAATCCAAAGCCCAATGGCTATCGCAGTTTTCATATGATTATAGAAGTTCCCATCTATATCTCTACAGGAAAACAAATGGCACCAGTGGAAATCCAGATTCGTACAATTGCAATGGATTTTTGGGCTAGTTTAGAGCATCAACTGCATTATAAATCTATTGGTGATACAAATATCGCCAGTTCTTTGACAGGTGAATTGAAACGATGTGCAGAAACGATTGCAGAAACAGATTTAAAAATGCAGGAAATGTTCAATCAGATTAATGATCTTTGATGTATTAGAGTGTATGGTAAAACTTCACAAAATCGAAGGCTCTCTTTTCTGACAGATTTTACAAAAATAGGCTGCACAACTTGACAACTCATGAATAATATGTTATAATTATATCATATCAGGTATGTCGTGTTGCGGAAAGCGTAAATCCGGACAAATGGATTTACGCTTTTTTGCATTTTCAACAGGAGGTATTTTATGTATCAAATTGAATCCGTTGTTATGCATGTTGCCAATGGTGTTTGTAAAATAAAGGACATTCAAGAAAAAAATTTTGCAGAAAATATGAATCAAAAATATTATGTCCTACAGCCAATTTTTGAAACAGGTACCACTTTATTTGTACCAATTGAAAATAATCCAGCTCGTATTCGTTCCCTTTTAACAAAAAAAGAAATCAATGCGATCATGCAAACCTTAGCTGAGCAAAAAGATAAGCCTTGGATTAATGACGATAACCAGCGATTGTCTTATTTCAAAACGGTTCTCAAAAATGGCGATCAGCAGGAAGTTCTGTCTATGCTTCATGCTATTTATCTAAATCAAGTGCAAAAAAACAAATCTGGAAAAAAATTACGTTCAACAGATGAACGGGTGAAAAATGCAGCAGAAAAACTGGTGCATCAGGAATTTTCTTATGTACTACAAATTCCACAGGAAGAGGTTCCAAACTGGATTTTTACCCACATATCACAAAAGTGAATTTGTGATTTTAAACAATTTTTCTATTAGAATTTTGGAACAATGTACAAAATTGAAAAGAAAGATTGACATGCATTTGTTTTTATGATAAAATTAACATAGAAACCGTTGAAGGCGTGTAAGTACTGTTTTTTAATTTGTTTTAGAGAGCTGCTGTTGGTGAAAGTGCAGTACAAATGGAAGACAAGAATGGGCGTTGGAGGGCAATCCGAACTATTTTTATTTTAGAAATATAGTAGGTGCGACGGAGTGGCTTTCGTAATTAAGCTGGAGTGGATGCAATGTCATCAAGCAGGGTGGTACCGCAGAAGCGTGTTTTATCGTCTTTTGTCCCGGCAACTTTTTTATTTTTGAAAAAGCGGCTGGTGCAAGAGACGATTTTTGTTTGCCGCTTTTATATGAAAGGAGAATATTCTCATGTCTACTGAAATCCCTTACAAAATTTATTTGAAAGAATCAGAAATGCCAAAACAGTGGTACAATGTGCGTGCCGATATGAAAAAGAAACCCGCTCCTCTTTTAAATCCTGCAACAAAACAGCCTGTTACCGAATCAGAATTAGAAGCTGTTTTTTGCAAAGAACTGGTAAAACAAGAACTGGATGATACTACAGCGTATATTGATATTCCACAGGAAATTTTGAACTTCTATCGGATGTATCGTCCTTCTCCGCTGGTACGTGCCTATTGTCTAGAAAAGAAATTAGGAACGCCAGCAAAAATTTATTATAAGTTTGAAGGAAACAATACAAGCGGCAGTCACAAACTAAATTCTGCCATTGCACAGGCTTATTATGCAAAGCAGCAGGGTTTGAAAGGCGTTACAACAGAAACTGGTGCTGGTCAGTGGGGTACTGCTCTTTCTATGGCTTGTGCTTACCTAGGTTTAGATTGTCAGGTTTACATGGTAAAAGTTTCTTATGAACAAAAGCCATTTCGTCGCGAAGTCATGCGAACATATGGTGCAAATGTGACACCATCTCCTTCTACCAAAACTGCAGTTGGCAGGAAAATTTTAGAAGAATTTCCGAATACCAACGGCAGCCTTGGATGTGCCATTTCTGAAGCAGTAGAAGCAGCAACCACACAAGAAGGTTATCGATATGTACTTGGATCCGTTTTGTCTCAAGTATTGTTGCATCAATCTGTGATTGGTCTCGAGACAAAGATAGCCATGGATAAGTATGGGATTCGCCCGGACATTATTATTGGCTGTGCCGGAGGCGGTTCCAATCTTGGCGGTTTGATTTCTCCGTTTATGGGTGAAAAATTACGCGGCGAAGCAGATTATCGTTTTATTGCAGTAGAACCGGCATCCTGTCCGAGCTTTACCAGAGGCGTTTATGCCTATGATTTCTGCGATACCGGCAAAGTCTGCCCATTGCAAAAGATGTACACTTTAGGAAGCGGATTCATGCCGGCTCCAAATCACGCTGGCGGTTTGCGGTATCATGGTATGAGTGCAATTCTATCAGAACTGTATCATCAAGGCTTAATGGAAGCTGTTTCTGTAGAACAGACTTCCGTATTTGCTGCTGCAGAACAGTTTGCGAGAGTGGAGGGTATTCTGCCTGCCCCCGAGAGCAGCCATGCAATTAAAACAGCGATTGATGAAGCACTTCGCTGCAAGGAAACTGGCGAAGAAAAAACCATTCTGTTTGGCTTAACTGGAACAGGTTATTTTGATATGTATGCATACGAAAAATTTAACGACGGAAAGATGTCAGATTATATTCCAACGGACGAAGAGTTACAAAAATCCATTCAGACCTTACCACAAATTTAATGCAGATTCCTTTATGATATAGTTTTATATAAATCAGCGTGTCTTGTGAAATTTCACAAGACA
>DYCW01000261.1 GCA_019417865.1 Ruminococcus sp.
TTATAATATTGCTTTTAAGTCGATATGTTGTGATTTCTTTCTGGGTAAATTGCATTTTAGTTTTATTGGGTGTAATCGTTTTGATGCTGTTTGCCCCAGTTTCTAATATTCATAAACCGCTTACAAAAGACGAGTGCAAAAAGCATAAGAGAAATGCACTTGTGATTTATATTATATTGGCAGTAATGGGGTTGTTGATATTTGAGTTTACGCCTTATTACAGTCGGATTTTAATTTTTACCCTTATGTCAATTGTGATGTTAATCATTGTTGAAATATTTATGCAAAGGAGTGGATTACATGAAGGCAAAGAAGATAGTTGCTGATACTGCTGCTAAAGTTGCAAAGGCTATGGCAGTAAAGGCTTGCGGTGCAGCTTCTGTATGGGGTTCTTACCAGCCAAAGGAACCTAAGGCTCTGAAGAACCTGAAGAAGTAAGAGAGAAGCCCAAATTCTACAAAGAATCCAATCGTTTTCCCTAAAAGCCGATGGTATACATAGCATTGGAATCGGTGAGTAGGGGAAAACAAACGGGTTCTTTCAAGAACGAGCAGTAGACAAACTTCATATTGGATTTCATGAAAGAAACAGGAAACAATTCAATGATAATCATAGATAAAATGTACTTATATAATAGATTTTCCTGTTTTTCAAACGGTATACATTGATAATATGTTTTTGTCAATGTATGAGGACATATTGAAAAGAAAGAGGTGCCCAAATGAAAAAATGTGTATTTTTTAGAATTATCGTATTCAGGAACATAAGGAATCATCAGATGTACCGCATGACAAGAATTATGACAAACGGATATTCCTATCGAGTATAGAAAATTAATTTTACTTGCTCCAATGAAGAACAATGGAACTAAAAATCATTGTTCTACCATTTTCTTCTATTTACGGCGTAAAACTTGCTTTCAAAGCTTGTTTTACGCCGTATCTTTTTGTTTTTTCATGTTATGAATTTACAAGGGGATGGGAGTCTGAAATAAAGAATGAGAATAGATTTCCATTGGAACGACAGGATAGTTTCAGATAACCATGTTGTTTTACTGCAATTTCACGGGCAAGATACAATCCAAGGCCGATACCTTCTGTATTTTTACTGTTACTTCCACGGTAAAAACGATTAAAAATTTTCAAACGTTCCTCCTCTGGAATGGGTGAATTTTGATCTTGTACTTCAACTGCTGAAAAAATTCCGAACTTTCGGACTCGCACCGTGATTACACTGCCAGCAGATGCATATTTTACAGCATTGTCCAATAAATTGAAAATTGCCTCTGCCGTCCAGCGTTTGTCATGACACAGTATAGATGATTCTCCTTCGTAGATAATTTCGACCTGCTGTTCTTTTGCTTTTACAAAAACATTTTTAATGGCTGTTAATACCGTTTCATTTAAACTCTGTAATTCGGGATGAAGTTGGATAAGACCACCCTCTAAGCGAGATAGCTGTATCATGCTTTCTGATAGAAAAATCAGGCGTTCTACCGCTTGCCGAACAATATTGATGTATTCTGTTCTTGTAGCAGGAGGAAGTGTTTCATCCGCTAAAAAGTCCGTATACATACGCAGATTTGCAATTGGTGTTTTCAACTGATGAGAAATATCAGATACCAACGATTTTATATTTTCCTGACTGCGTAAAGCATCGGCATGTTTCTTTTTGAGGATTTTCACCAGTTTTATGACTTTATTCTGTAATTTGGAGAGGACGGTATCTTGGTTTTCCGGAAATAATTTTCTTTCTTGCAGGGTAATCAAGTTATCACAAAGATCAGATAAATCAGATACAATTTGGGTGATATACCAGTCATCTAAACGATGCTGTAAAAATGCACAAACTGTTCCGACTGCAGCGATTCCTGTTAGCAGCAATGCTGGAAACCACTTTTCTGTCAATAGATAGGCAGTCATACCGCTTCCGATTGGCAGCAAAATTTCCATCGTGAACAGACATTTTTTAAAAAATGAGTAATCTTGTATTTGCATTATGTTTCTCCAAAGGTGTATCCAATGCCGAAAACGGTCAGAATTAGCACCGGATTTTTAGGGTCGGTTTCAATTTTTTGCCGCAGGCGGCGGATGTGTACCCGCAGCGTATTTTCATCAATAAAATTCTGGTCGCAATCCCAGATGCGTTCTAATATGACGCTGCGTGTCAGAACCTGTCCTTTGTTGCGAATTAGCAGTTCTAATAATTTGTATTCCGTTGCAGAAAGCTTTACAGGTATACCAGATTTTTTTACTTGCATATTATTAAAATCAACAGATAGATCTAAGTAGGAAAACAGTTCTGCATTCGCAGATGTTTGACTTCTGCGTAATACAGCTAAAATACGCTGATATAGCAATTCAACAGAAAATGGCTTTGCAATATAGTCATCGCAGCCATGCTGAAATCCATGAATCATATCTTCCTCTGTGTCGTTTGCCGTCAAAAAAATTACAGGTGTATTTTCAGTAGAGCGAATGGTACTGCACAATTCCAGTCCGCTACCGTCTGGCAAATTGATATCCAGTAATATCAGGCTGTAATGTTTGTTCAAAGCCCTTTTTGCTTCTGCAAGTGTATAAGCACAGTCTGATAAAAGACCTTTGCCTTCTAAATACATTTTGATGCCGCCGCAAATAATCACATCGTCTTCTACAATTAAAATTTTTTGCATTCTATCCCTCCATTGGTTCTAATGTTGTTATTATAACACAAAAACTACGTGCCGTAAAGTACGTAGTTTTTGTATGGATGAAAATTTGTTTTTCAAATAGCAGCCAAGGGAAAACGACAGAAAGTAAATGGGAAATTGTTTTACATATTGCTATTAAGTATATTTTGTAGTTTAGGTTTCTTTTCTGAGTCGTTCTGTAATCGTGCTTTTTGAAATCATGCGATACGTAATGGCTGGAACCAGTATGCAAATGAATAAAATTGTTACTGCAATAGCAATCATCCATCCAAACGGATAATGGAATACAGCATAATCGGCAATTTTCGGTGCCATCTTTGCAACAAACATAATAATTGCATTGCCGACTGTTAAAATAAGACCGATGGTAATCATACCATAATACAATCCCTCCATCATCAACATTTTCCGAACTTGTTTTTTGGTCATGCCTACACTTTCCATGACAGCCAGTTCTATTCTTCTGGTGAAGACGCTGGTGAGCATAACATTGATAAAATTGATTACGCCGATCAAAATCAGAACAATTGACATACCGCCGGTTAAAACATTCATACTCATCATGGAAGAACGGAAGCTTTCAATTTGCTCAGATTTGATATCTGTATGAGCAACTGCTGGATTGGTAGTGGTTTGTGTTTTAATTTGAGCAGTGACGTAACTTTCTTCTTTCTGATCGCAGTCAACAATGATATTATTGACATCTGGTGTGTCTGTCAGTTTTTCCATTGCCGCTTCACTGATTAAAATGCAATCTGGTGCACCGCCCAACTTCCAGAAGTAACCAATATCAATGCCTTCTGTTTCTCCTCGTGTGGGACAGCAGCCCACTTCCAGAGAAAGTGATTTTCCGCTTTGTTTCTCTTTCATCGTGATTGTTTTGCCAACGATTTGCTTTGCTTGTTCTTCTGTATTGACATATCCCACAAAACAAATTTCCCCTTTTTCAAATCGATCCAGGTCTATCTTTTTCTTTGCTGTTTGATTGTAACGTTCCATCATTTTTCGGCTGACTGCCACCAATGGTGCAGTATAGAGACTGTCATCAGCGGAATAGGTTGCAATCATATTATCTGTGTATTCAGCAGCTTCCATTTCAATAAATGGGCGGAACACGTCTGGATCAAATACAAGATTGATATCCGTTGTATAACTGACTTCAACATTAGTGATGCCATCAATTTGATGGATTTCATCTATCAGCCTCGAAGTGGCACTGCGATTGTTGCTGATGGTTTCTTGATCTTCACTATCATTGCTGCCACTGTTGATGTAAATGATATAGTCATGCGGCAGATAGCGATTCACATAGTTTTCTAACTTCATACTGCTGAATAAAGTATTGGTTGAAAGAAATGCAATGGTTCCCATAAAGAGAGAAGCGAATACAAGTGTCGCACGTTTTTTCTCCCGGAATACATTGCGAAATGCCATTTTATGCAGTTTTCCGCCATCTGTGCCTTTTTTGGGTTTGATTTTTTCTGCATTTTGTCCATTGTATTTCAAGGCTTCTACGGGAGAAATTCGGCTGGCAAGTTTCGCTGGTTTCCGACAGCTGATTGCAACCGTAACAATACCAAATAGAATGGTAACCAGATAGAGCAGCGGATTAAAATTGATATTGGTAGGCATAATGCCCTCTTCTCCAAACAATTGTAAGGCATATGGGACAGCTGCAAAGGAAACTACTGTTCCAAGCAAAATTCCTAACGGAATGCCAATAACGGACAAGCGAAACGCCTGTAAGCGAACAATTTTTTGAATCTGTTTTGGTGATGTTCCCACGGTTTTCAGCATGCCGTAAAAACGAATGTCCTTATTGACAGAGATATACATAACATTGTAAATCAAGAGATAACCGCTGAATATAATAATCAGCCCAATCAGTCCAATCACAGTAGCGATTACCAATACATTAGAACCGTTCTCATCCTGCACATCGAAAGATGTGTCAATGGTCTGTCCCTGTTTCAGCACAATTTGTTCTTCCAATTCATCCAGTAAGTCTGCTTGTTTTCCTGTTTTCGCTGATATGGAAAGCTGTCCATCTTTTTCTGCTGTACATCCTTGCTTTTCTATATAAGATTGAGAAACAAAGGCTTGGAAACTGCTTGCGGCGGAGCTGTAGTC
>DYCW01000262.1 GCA_019417865.1 Ruminococcus sp.
GCGGCGGTGTGATTGCATAAATTAGAGGATAAAAATCGTCTATATATAAAAATATATTTTTATAATTTATTTAAGTCTAAACGTGATACAAAGTATAAAATTTTAAAAATATTATATTCTGTTCTATTTTCAGTTTTAATTTAACTTTGTTTTGCAATCAATTAGAGCATAGTCTATTTTCCTAATGCTTGTCAATTTAATAGACAGAAATGCATCTATGCAAATGTAACGTGAAAATAGCAGAAATTGCACCCGTTGCGTTCTTTACAAACGGAAAGAAATATGGTATACTATGAATATAGCGAATGGCGAAGCCTGAAACAGACAGAAAGGAGTCGGTGCATATGGATTTATGGGTTTGGGGAATTTTGTTTGTTCTGACTGTGGTTGCAGAAATTGCATCCCAGCAGTTAATCTCCATCTGGTTTGCAGCTGGTTCGCTGGTTGCTTTGATTGCGGCACTGTTCGGTGCACCAATCTGGCTGCAAGCATTGTTGTTTGTGGCAGTTTCTGCCCTGTTGCTGCTTCTGACCCGTCCGCTTGTGCGGAAATTTACCAATTTTGCCTCTAAAGATACCAATTTGCGATTAGACCTTGGAAAATACGGAACCGTTGTGCAGACGGTCGACCCGGAAAAGGGAACTGGCAGAGTCCGTGTGGATGATATTGATTGGATTGCGGTTTCCCATCCAGATTTGGTGATCCCAAAAGGAGCGACTGTACAGGTACAGGCAGTAGACGGCACAAAACTGTTCGTTACGCCGGTGCAGAAATCAGAAGAAGCATCCACATTACAAACTGTGTCGGATGCATCATCTACAAAGGTAACACAACTTTAAAAACAGAAAGGAAAAACAACTATGGGATTTGGTTTTTGGATTTTCATTTTGATCCTGGTATTTATTCTGCTTGTACTCTTCACTCGTATTAAAATTGTACCGCAGTCAAACGTTTATGTTGTAGAACGGCTCGGTAAATTTTATCAGGCATGGGAAACGGGTGTACATTTTTTGGTGCCATTCCTGGATAGTGTGGCAAAGCGTGTTTCTATTAAAGAGCAGGTTGTAGATTTTAAACCACAGCCGGTTATCACAAAGGATAATGTTACCATGCAGATTGATACCGTTGTGTTCTTTCAGATTACCAATCCGGTACAGTTTGCCTATGGTGTAGAACGCCCGCTGGCAGCAATCGAAAATTTGACCGCTACCACATTGCGTAATATCATCGGTGAGCTGGAATTTGATGCAACGCTCAATTCTCGTGATTTGATCAACACTAAGATTACGGAAACGATTGACCATGCCACAGATCGCTGGGGGATTAAGGTCATCCGTGTAGAACTGAAAAATATCGACCCGCCAGTGGACATCAAGAATGCAATGGAAAAGCAGATGAAGGCTGAGCGGGAAAAGAGAGAAAAAATTCTGCGTGCAGAGGGCGAAAAGGAATATCAGATTAAAGTGGCACAGGGTGAACAGGAGGCAAAAATCCTGCGTGCAGAAGCAGACAAGACAGCTGCCATTCTCCGTGCAGAGGCAGAAAAGGAAGCGACCATCCTGCGAGGTGAAGCCATCAAGGAACAGAAAATCCGGATTGCAGACGGTGAAGCCCGTTCCATCGAAGTGGTTCAGCAGGCATTGGCAAACAGTTTGGTACAGTTAAACGAGGCAAATCCAAATGCTGCGGTTCTGCAATTGAAAGCACTGGAGGCCTTCCAGAAAGCAGCAGATGGCAAGGCAACCAAAATTATTATTCCGAGCGAAATTCAGGGATTGGCAGGTTTGGCAGCTGGGTTGAAAGGAATTGTGGAAAACGATACTGTAGCGGAATCAGCAGCTCCAACCGCAACGCCAGCAGCAAAAAAGTAATTTCTGCGAAAAAGACAATATGTTTCTGTAATTGTACTTTTTCGACAATCAAAGACGGCATATTGCCGTCTTTTTTTGTGGAAAAAGGTGAATTTTTTAAAAGTGTAAAAAGTTAAAAGGGGACGCTTGCAAACAAATTTTATTTGTTGTATAATAAAAAAGT
>DYCW01000263.1 GCA_019417865.1 Ruminococcus sp.
CCTTCCACATATCCCATGTAATCTGTTCACCGGAATACGCACCAACTGCCATGTTATCTGCATCCGCAGCAGACGGATCATAATACCAAAGGTTATAGTTATGCCCAGAGTTATGAGCGGCGGGACTATGCACATCCACCATTACCTTTACGCCATATTTCTTCATCTTCTGCATGATGATATCAAAGATTTCCATGCTGTTTTTAGCAGGCTCTTTTCCATCTCCGTTTTTGGACAGTTCCGGATTGGCATAACAGTTCATACTCTGGACTTCGAGTGGTTCTCCATTCATCCAGGAGCACAATAATTCAGTAGAAATTGGCATTCTCACAATATTGATCCCATGATTAGCAATATTGGCAACGAAATCGTTAATATCTGCGGCATATAGACCATGTGGACTATTTTCCGTACAGTTCATGCCAAACCAATTTGCCCCAGTCAGCCAGACCTCGTTGCCATCCTTGTCATAGAGGCGGCTGCCAACCGCATGCAACCAGTCATCATTGTTGGTATCGACTGCCTGTACCGTCCAGTTTTCTACAGTCGGAACAGAAGCCGCCACAGCGGTACAGGTCATCACAGCAGCAAGTAAAACCGCCCGCAGGCGTTTGTAAAGTTTCATAAAAACTCCTTCCTTTTCGTCAAAACAAACAAAAAAATAAGTACATTCCATAATTTTATTATAGTCCATACGGGGAAAAAAGTCAAGTGTTTCGGAAGGATTTGCATCTTTTTTCATGCCTGCCGGCGTTGCTTTGCGAATGCATTCTATTTTCGCAGTGCCCGTTGCTTTGCCGCCGAATGCAATAACAAAACAGTGGCACCTACTAACAGCAACGACGCCACCGGCGAAGTTCGGCTATACTGAAACACGGGGGCAGAAACCGGAAATGCTGCGGTCTGCTGTAACAAAACCTGCGGGAAAAAATAACATCCAATGCCACAGAACAAGGCTGACAGTACTGCCGCCATTCCACGCACAGCCAAAATGCAGATTGGGGAAAGCCGCCCGCCCGTTACCGCAAAAATCTGCAAATGTACGCAAATACCACCAAAGGAAAGTAACGCTGCAAACAACGAGAACAACAGCGGCGTACATGGGAACAACTGTGTTAAATATGTAATCTCCAAAAATGCAGACAGCAGTCCGGCGGCAACTTCTTCTGAAAACAATCGTTCCAATGGTACTGCCAATAGCGACATCACGCCAGCAGCCTGTGCCACTGCCAGCAGACAGCGAAAAAACAAAATCATCGCACACATCTGCAATAATGCAGCCCCCGACTGTGTTACTGTCTGCACCAGAGTTTCCGCCTGCAATCGCCGCATAGGAGCTGGCTGTATATCTGGTAAGTGTAAAAACCGTGTCAGTAATAGGAGTAATATCCCATTGGAAAACAGCATTGCATAAAATAACATCCGGCATCCGGCATTACCAGTCAAAGTAGAAAGGGTCCCAAATAGAAATGCTGGGCCACTTCCAAAACAAACGCCTGCCAGCAAAGAAGCCTGCCGCTTGGAAAGCATGCCTTTTTGCAGCTGTAAATCCAGCAGCTTTGCACCAACTGGATACCCTGCCAGTTGACTTAACAAAAAAATAGCAAGACAAACATCCGGCATCCGTAAAATTTTTTTGGAAAACCAGTGAAATGGTCGCAGCAACAGCATATGGGCATTGGTATGAATCAGCAGCTGTGAGGCAATCATGACGGCATAGAGTGCCGGTAAAATCACCTCCAGACAGAGAAACACACTTTCTGCCAAAGCCGTTTGAATCGGAGCGGCATAGAGCAGACAGCCAAATGTCAGCAACAGCAACAGAATACAAGAACCAATCGTCATTTCTACCACTTCCTTTTTAATTCTGTCTCTTATACA
>DYCW01000264.1 GCA_019417865.1 Ruminococcus sp.
TAAGAGACAGATATAGATATTGATTGTCGTTGGTAATATACAGAGCGGTATCTTCTGTCGCATAATATTGTGTATCTTCTGTCCATTCAGTATCACTGGAACGCTGTCCATCCGCTAAGATGATCTGGTTATAGGAAAGCGGTGTGCCATCTGCCATCGGCATTTCCTGTTCGGTGATCTGATAGAAATGATGCTGTGTCAGTTGATTTGGTTCTATCGTTTCTGTAATTGTTACCGAACCAATCTGATTTGCTCCCAACATGGCATTCCAGATGTTTGCATTTGCGAAGCGGACAGTACGCATTGCACCGTCGGCAATTCCCTGATTGCCAATGGAAAGTCGCAGGTAAACCTGCCATTCTCCTGCTTCCAGATCACCTGGCAGTTGTAAGGTCAATGGAATTTCTGTTGTTGTACAGGAGTACCATTGGGTTGGATCTAAATTTACTTCGGTTTGCATGTAGTTTCCATCTTTTTCTAACAGTACTTCTGCTTTCAGCGGACGAATGGGATTTGCAAAGCCAGTATTTTCAATGGAAAGCTGACATCGCAGTTGTTTTCCAGCTTCCACGGTTTCAGAGAGCTTTGCATCTCGAATGACAAATCGATAACCAAGATGATCACGAATGAACTGAAATACAGTTTGTCCGTAGTAAGCAGAGTTATCTACATTTTCAACATCGTAAGCTGCACCAAAGGTATAATCCTTATACAGGAAATAGATATTGGAATTGATATAGCTGAGATGTGTGCGGTACATTTCTGGAATCGCATTTTCCGGAAGATAGGTATCATATTTTTTTGCCCAGTCCAGATTACCGGAAAACTCTCCGCCGTAGTAAGTATGTCGCATTTGCATTTGCATCCAGGCAGTCTCTGCTGCTCGGTTGGAGTAGGTTCCAAGGTCAGAATCTGAACCCATATATCCGTCGTTGTACAGACCAATTCTTGCAGCATCGCTGCCTGGTTCTGCAACATAGTCTGCCATTTCTGCTGCGGTAATGCCTGCCCATGCTGCAAAAATATTTGGGGTACGAACGGTAATCGGCACTTCTTTCGGTACACAGTCCAGCATTGCATTCACCAACTGAACCTTATAGTCCAGAGAGGTGTATTTGCCGCCGTGCTGTTCGCCCCATTTACCGACAAATCCGGTTTCGACAAACATCAGAATATCCTTATAATCTTCTAACAGACCATTCTCTTTGATTTGTTGGATGCGGTGCAGCACTTGTTCAAAAGTAGCAGGTTCTGGATTGTCTTTGCCGTTTGAGTCATAGCGAGACCGTAGTGCAATAGTAGAACCGTTTTTCCGGCAGTTTTCAAATGTTGCACGAACATTTTGGAAGAATCGTTCGTCTAAATCATAGTCCGTTCCTTCCGTATAGTTGCCTGCATCATCTGTTGTACCATTGATGCCAGAAGAAAACTGTCCAATGTCAATGAACATCAGAACCAGATTTCCGACTTTGTCATGGACTTTTGTGTCATTGGGTGCACAATAATACCAGTCTGTTGTAGTATATCCGGCACCAGGATTCAAGATGGTTTCCACTGTTTCATTGTAGTCGATGCCAGCGTCCACCAGCGTATCTTCTGTAGATGCTGGCTCAGCGGCTTCTGTGGGGGAAGCCGTGTCTGCTGCTGCCGGGAAGGACAACATGTTCAAACAGAACAGGGCTGTTAAGAGAAAACATAGAAAATTTTTTTGTTTCATGGCAGTCACCTCATAAAAAATGTTGTTTTTATTATAATACATTTCAAAATTTTTGTCAATATTGCATAAAAACAAATCGCAGTTGGAG
>DYCW01000265.1 GCA_019417865.1 Ruminococcus sp.
ATCATGATCCACATCCGCTGCCATTGCTGCCGCAGAAAATCCTGCAGCAATTCTTTTGAATTTCATTTCGAAATCCTCCTTTTCGTCATTCTATTTGTTTTTCGATTTCACTCATATTTATATGAATGTCGCATGATATAACTTTGTTTTCAGGCTTCTCTACACTGTTAGTATATCACGATTTTCCATTTTTGTCAAGTCCTAAATGCCTGTTTTTTTCAATTTTAGAAATTATTTTTAGTGTGATTCGGGACAATCATTTTGCAATGCACTGAACGGCAATGTTAAGGAATTGATTGGCTTCTGCCCTTTCGACAGCATTTGCACAGGGGGTGTGCTATAATCAAAAAACAGGCGGTGATGTACATGCAAACCATATATTTGGATGTCCTGCTGTTCTTCAACTTCTGCGTCAATTACTTTCTCCTGCGTGGCACAGCGTGCCTGACCCACACGCCCTGCCGCATCCCTCGCTGCCTTGTCAGTGCCCTGCTTGGCAGCTTGTTTTCCCTTGCCATCCTCCTGCCGCCACTGCCCTGGTATGGTACGCTGCTCCTGCGAATTGGTGCGGCTGCCTGCATGAATGGAATCCTCTGCCTCGGATTGTCCAAACGCACCTTCCTGCGGCAAACTGTCTGGTTCTTCTGTTTTAGTATGCTCTTCGCCGGATTTCTCATGGCAGTCCAGCAGTGTACAGACAGCCAACGCATTTTTGTAGGGAATCACTGCTTTTACCTCCAGCTTTCCCTTCCGGTCTGTATTCTCTGCACCCTGCTTGCCTATGGACTTCTGCGAATCTGGCATACCGTTCGGTTACACAGCCGACACACAGACCTGCACTATCGGGTATTCATCCGTGTTGGCACAGAAACACTCGCACAGGAAGGGCTTGCAGACACAGGGAACAATTTGGTTGACCCCTACAGCGGTCTGCCGATTATTGTATGCAGTAAACAGGCTTTTGCGGCACTGCTTCCACAATGTCAGCAAAAACAGAGACACTACCACTATGTTCCCTATGCAACTGTTTCCGGCACCAGTATGATGCCTGTCTTTCAGGCAGATGAGGTATTGCTGCAAAATGAAACAACCGGAGCCCGTCAGCAAGTTGCTGTCCGCATTGGCTTAGCAGAAGCACAGGACAACGCCATTTTCCACCCGAACCTTCTTCAAACCGTTTAACAGAAAGGAGCATGTATGATGAAATCTTTGCTGCAACTTCTGCGGCAGCTGCAATTCTGGCTGCGGCCCTGCCAGGTGGACTACATTCATGGAGCAGATACCTTGCCGCCGCCACTTTCTGCACCAGAGGAAAAAGCGATGTTGGATGCACTTGCAAGTGGCAATACAGACGCAAGAGAGCAGCTCATTGTTCATAATCTCCGGCTTGTGGTATACATTGCAAAAAAGTTTGAATCCACTGGCATTGGGTTAGAGGATCTGATTTCCATCGGCACCATCGGACTCATCAAAGCGGTCAATACTTTCTGCCCCACCAAAAAAATCAAGCTGGCAACGTACGCCTCCCGTTGCATTGAAAATGAAATCCTCATGTTTCTGCGAAAGGCAACGCAATACCGTGGGGAAGTTTCCATTGATGAGCCACTCAATATTGACTGGGACGGAAATGAACTTCTGCTTTCCGATGTTCTTGGAACCGATGCAGATGTGGTCAGCCGCAATATTGAGCAGGAATCAGAACGAGATATGCTCCGCTCTGCCGTTTCCGAACTGGGGGAAAGAGAACGGGAAATCATGGAGCTGCGATTCGGGCTATTGGATGGCAAGGAAAAAACACAAAAAGAAGTGGCACAGGCGATTGGGATTTCACAATCTTATATCTCCCGTCTGGAAAAGAAAATCATCCGCAAACTACGTGGAACCCTTCAGCAATTCAATCAATGACAGAAAGACCGCTGTACACAAAACGCGTACAGCGGTCTTTCTTTTAGTAGGAAAATGATTATGGAGTCAATTCCGTAAAAATCTTATTTAATTGGATTCTATTGGAACTGGCAAGGAGGTAATCAGCAGGACAACATAATTCACCAAAACCCCACCATCTTCTTCGCCTACGTTTCCATCTGGTCCGTATACATCTGCATTTGTAAATGCCTCATCACTCAGGACAATCTGTTTTGCCAGATAACGATTCATGGTAATGGCATCACGCAGGTCTACAACACCATCCAGATTGGTATCTCCATACAGCGGTGTGAACGGCTTCTTGGTGGTAGTGATAGTAGTGGTAGTAGTTGTTGTAGTGGCAGTGGTTGTTACCGTCGTGGTGGTAGAGGCATTGACAGTTACTTCTACTGTTGCAGTCTGTCCCTTCGGTGTGGTAACTGTAATCGTAGCCGTACCAGCCCCATTCCCTGTTACATTGCCGTATTCATCCACACTTGCAATACTATCATCGCTAGAAGTAAAGGTGCTGCCATCTACATTAACTGTAATCTTCTTGGTATCACCAACTTCCAGTACGATTTCCTTCGGACTTGCAGTCAAATCCGCTTCAAACATATCGGTCTTTGCCGTATTATTCTTATCATCTGTGTTATAATAAAGGGTAACACTCTTTACGGTTGCAGAAGTGATTTCCTTTGCAGAAGCATCATCTGCATAGTACAGACCCAGCTTAAAGTTATCGTTCGGCTGTTCGGTACTGATAAAGTTGGAAATGGTACTGCTCTTATTC
>DYCW01000266.1 GCA_019417865.1 Ruminococcus sp.
AAAATATGCTGTATTTTCAAATCATCAATGTGGTGCTTCTTGCAGCAGCTTACATGGGAATTATACTGATACTCAGAAAAACATTTGAAAGCAAGAGAATCCAAACAATCGCTGTTGTCACACTTTTATTTTGTGTTCAGCCGATTCTATATTCTGTTTTTACTTATGGTGTGATTCCTGGGATTACATTTTCTATTTATGCAGTTTTATTTGAGATTCTGTACTTTCAGAGTGAGAAAAAAACCAAATACATATGGGCAATCCTTTCTGTCTTATGTATTGGCATAGCAGTCATGATAAAATCCAATAATTATATCGTATTTGCTGCAATGGTAATTCTAGCAGTCGTAAAACTCATTCGCAGACGTAAGCTGGCGGATTTACTATATATTGTTGTAGCAGCTTTGATCACAGTAAATGTAAATTCTGCGGTTTGCAAAATGTATGAAGCCAGAAGCAATGTGAAATTGGAAGGTGCAGTTCCTATGATTTCTTTTGCGGTGATGGGATTAAATTATCCCAATAATGTGGTGGGCTGTACGGCTGCTGGTTGGTATAATGGAGGTTATACAGTAGGAAATCATGAAGCAAATAATTTTATCACAAAAGATTCTGCAAAAGCCTCTATGGAGCAGATAAAGGAACGAGTTTCTTACTTTGCACATAATTATCAGGAAGCCAACGACTTTTTTTATGAAAAGAATATGTCACAATGGAATGAACCAACTTATTCTTGTATATGGCTGAATATTGCAGGTTGGAGGTACAAGGACGCTGGAAAAATTGCAAATTACATTTGCGGAGACGGCATGAAAAAAGCGATGGAGTATATGAATATTTATCAAATGATTGTCTTTCTGGGTGCATTTGTGGGTGTCATATGTTGCTTTAAAAAGAAAAATATTCTTTGTTGTGCTTTGATTTTGATTGTACTGGGAGGATTTTTATATCATATGGTATTTGAAGGAAAGTCTCAATACATACTGCCATATTTTATCCTTTTATGTGGTTTTTCTGCTGTGGGAATGGATTATCTTTGCAATCAGATAACGGAACGAATCAAAAACAGGAAAAAAGGAGTAAAACAAATCGGAACTTTAAAAGGATAACATTTTGGGTTGTATTTTTCTAAAAATAAATCGTAGGCAATTTGTGCTGTGCCTGGGAAAGATGATTCCTTTTTTGTATTTACAATTTGTTGTTGTCCAAGAAAACAATCTTTTCTTGACAGAGTAGAAAAAGTCGGATATAATAAAATGTATATCTGGAAGCATGAGACCGTTGCATTCTGGATACAATTCAGGTAAAGGATGTTTATAATTATGTTACTGGACAAATATCTTCCTCGTATCGATTTTGACAGTTATGAGGACTTTAAGCAGAATTACCGTATCAATGTACCGGAAACCTTTAACTTTGGTTTTGATATTGTAGACGAATGGGCAAAGCAGGAACCGGAGAAAAAGGCGTTGGTTTGGTGTGACGATGATGGTGCAGAGCGGACATTTACCTTCACAGAAATCTCTCGTCTTTCCAATCAAACGGCAAATTATTTTCAGCATCTTGGTGTGCGGAAGGGAACTGTTGTCATGCTGATTCTCCGCCGCCGCTGGGAATATTGGATTTGTGCGGTCGCACTGCACAAAATTGGTGCCATTTTGATTCCGGGTTCGCTTCAGCTCTCTGCAAAGGATTTAATTTATCGTGGTACCAGTGCTGGTATTTACACAATGGTCTGTGTAGACGATCCCTATGTTGTGGAGCAAGTAGAGACTGCACAGAAGGAAGTACCGAGTATTCGTCATAAGGTACTGGTTGCAGGTAAACGGGATGGCTGGCATGATTTTGCAGCAGAGATGGCACAGTATTCTGATGTATTCCCACGTCCGACTGGCGAAGCAGCAACAAAAGCAGATGAGGTAGCAATTGTGTATTTTACCTCTGGTACAACTGGAAATCCAAAGATGGTGCAGCACAACCATGCCCATCCGTTGGGACATATTGTGACAGCAAAATATTGGCAGCAGGTACAGGAAAATAAACTGCATATGAGTGTTTCCGATTCTGGCTGGGCAAAATTTGGCTGGGGTAAAATTTATGGTCAATGGATTTGCGGTGCTGTCATTTTTGCTTATGATATGAAGAAATTCGTTCCAACTCGGTTGCTGCAAAAGATGCAGGATTACAAGCTGACAACGTTCTGTGCACCGCCGACCATGTATCGGTTTATGTTACAGGAGGATGTGGCAGCTTATGATTTGTCCAGTATTGAAAACTTTGCAACGGCTGGTGAGCCATTGAATCCGGAAGTATTCAATAAGTGGAAGGAACTGACGGGAAAGGAAATCCGAGAGGGATTCGGACAGACGGAAGGTTCTGTTTTGATTGCAAACTTTCCATGGCTGACACCGAAGCCGGGTTCTACTGGAAAACCGGCTCCGCTATATGATATTCATCTGCTAACCGATGACGGCGAAGAGGCAAAGCCAGGCGAGCATGGTTCCCTGACCATGCTGCATCTAAAAGAAGCTTATCCAGTTGGTTTGTTTACCGGGTACTATCAGAATCCGGAAATGACGGATGAAATTCTTGGGGATGGAACGTATTGCTCCCATGATGTGTTTGAACCAGATGAAGATGGTTATTTCTGGTTTGTCGGCAGAAATGATGATGTTATTAAATGTTCTGGTTACCGAATCGGACCGTTTGAAGTAGAAAGTGCACTGGTCGCACATCCGGCTGTTGTAGAGTGTGCTGTTACGGCTGCACCTGATCCGATTCGTGGAAATGTGGTAAAGGCAACTGTTGTATTGGCACGTGGCTATGAACCAAGCGACGCCCTGACAAAAGAACTGCAAAATCATGTAAAGCATACCACGGCACCTTATAAATATCCTCGTATCATTGAATATGTAGACGAACTGCCGAAGACATTGGGTGGTAAGATTAAGCGGGCAATGATTCGGAAGGAGAATTTCCAGAATACAGAAAATAAAAAGTAAGCTGTGTGTTTGGAACGGAAAAGCCAAATCTGCATAGAAAAACAGGAAAAGAAAACCGTACTGTGCTTTTTACAGTACGGTTTTTCCTTTTCTACACAAAAAATTTTTTGCTTTTCTTGCAATATTTCACAATTTTAACGCAAATATGGTTGAATATTTCTTCTGTATTTGATAAAATAAAAAGTGACAAAAGCGGAATTTTTTTGAGGAGGTGTTTTTATGCAGAGGAAAATGAAAGGGTTAATCTATCTGTTATGTGCAGCCATTTGTTTTATGTTTCCAAAATATCATCCTGTTTCCGCAGAAGGCAATACGCTGGATGTAGAAGCATTTGTGGAAATGGCATCTGTACAAATCAATGAAATGCGAATTGAAAACGGGATTTCCCCGATTCCCACTGCACCGCTTTTGCAAGAAATGTGCGGACAACGTGCAGAAGAGCTGATAAGTCTGTATTCACACAGTCGACCGAATGGAAGTCCTTGGTATACGATTTTGGGGGAATATGAGATTGATATGAACTGCATGGCAGGAGAGAATATTGCGGCTGGCTACGATACACCGGAAAGTGTTGTGGAAGGCTGGATGAATTCTGATGGACATCGAAAAACTATTTTAAATGAAAATTATGATTATTTTGCAATTGGTGTATATTATAAGGAAAATGATCCAGATTATTATTTTTACTACTGGGATTTAATTTTTCTTTCTTCTGCGAATCCGTTTGAAAAAGAATATATGCCAGTATTCAGTACGACGGTTAACACCACAGAAACTACAGTGGAAACAACTACAACAATCACGGAAACTATAGCGGAAATGACAACGACAACTATAGAAGCTACAACAGAAACGACAACTACCACCGCTAATGTAGAGAATAAAATAAATTATGGAGATTGTAATTTAGATGGAAAAGTAGATTTATTGGATGCCATTTTGCTTCAAAAATATTTATCTGAACAAGTTGCATTCACAAGAATACAGATGACGTGTGCAAATTGTAATCAGGTTGATGGAACAAGTACGGTGGATGATGCAGATGTAGAAGCATTACTACAATTTATTGTGATGCTTGTGGATATGCTGCCGATTCAAACAATATAATAA
>DYCW01000267.1 GCA_019417865.1 Ruminococcus sp.
TCTGCAAGCATGTGCGTGTTTTGTTTATTTCTCCAAAAGATATTTTTTTGCTTCTGCATATTTTTGAAATCTTGCTTTTGCTTTTTCGTCTATGATATCCAGTCGATCAGGATTGCCGTTATGTGTGAGATCTGCAATCTTCACGGTACGAGCAAGCGGATTGGCTTTGATGGCTTGGATATATGTCTCATATGGCACGGTCTCATCATGTGTCAGTAGCAGCAAGGCTTCCAGAATGACTTCTGGAAAACCAGTGGCTCGAAGATCTGCTGCTGTCACATCTGTGTCTTCGATGACATCATGCAGTAAGGCGGTGCAGATTTCATATTCTGTTGTCATTTGCTGTGCGACTTCGTAGGGGTGAAAGATATAGGGAATCCCCCCTTTGTCTACTTGATTCTCATGAGCAGCAAATGCAATTTTTAATGCTTTTTTAATCAAAGGTGTATAGATCATAGTTTTTCTTATCCTTTCTCATTTCATGATAAATGCAATCAAAATAATGGGAAGCAGTACCAGCAAGGTATTGCGGTACATTTTCTTTTTTGCTTTTTTCCAATCTTCCTGTGTCAAGGCCTTTACCTTTGGTGTTTTTAGCAATGCCAGCATGATGCTGGAAGAAATGTAAATAAAATATGCATTGATGATGAATAAGTAAAAAGCACCCAAAAGCATCCGGAGATTAAAATTTGCAATAGCATAGCCACAGGTACAGAGTGGCGGCATAAGAGCAGTTGCAATGGCAACACCGGGGATGATATTATTTGCTTTATCCTGTCTCGTTTGACCAACAATGCCGGCAATTCCGCCAGCTACGGCAATCAGGACATCAAAAAAGTTTGGATTGGTTCTTGCTAATAACTGTTCGGTCGGTTCTTTTACGGGAGAAAGCAGAAAATAAATGGTTGCTGTTGCAACGCTTATCACAATTTGCACCATAAATCCGGTGGTATGCCGTTGAATCAGGTACCCATCGTTGGACACAGTCCCATAAGCAATGGCGAGAATGCTTCCCATCAGCGGTGAAATCAGCATGGCACCAATGATGACTGCAATGGAATTGGTATTCAGACCAACGGAGGCAATTAATATCGCACACACCATGACAACCATATTGGTACCTGTAATTTTTCCGCCGGACAGAATCCGATCCCGGATTTCTTCGTTGGAAGCAGCATCTTCTGTGATAGAGAACATCTTTTTTAGCATCGTTCGGATACTTTCTCGTTTTTTCTCTAAATCCTGATGATTCATAGTACAAGACCTCTTTTCCCCATAATTGATCATATTTTTCCATGAAGTTCCTGCTTTTTGCGTTCGTACAGTTCTCGATCGAAATATCTGCGATAGTACTCTGATTCAAACTCTCCCCATTGTGTAAAAATAAATTTTACAAAGCCATATTCTTCAAACCATGCAATTCCGCTGAAAATTGGCATATCATTGAAATCAGAAAAATCGGGGCAGCTTACAACCTTCTGTCCATATATCGCATTGTTTTCTGTTTTTAGGACACGATAGACATAGAACGTGGCTGGAACTTCTTTGTGGAAGCCGACAAAATAAGCTCCGGAAGGAGAGATCGATTTGATTGTAACAGGGCGAATTTCCTGATTTTCTAAAATTACAAAATACTGCATAATACCTCTTTCTATATGTACGTTATGATGAAAACCGAATATAGATTTACTATCATAATACATCTTATAATGCCATTTGTCAAGCCACAAAAAAGATTTTTAGTTCATAAATGGAAAAATGGTTTGAGCAAGGTTCCCCTAACAAACTTTCTAAGTGCGTAGTGTGAACGATTTTCAGCCTTATTAGCAGAATTTAGAATGCTATCCATAAGGGGGAAATACAAAAATAGATTTCCGCCTTGACACAGGGCGGTTTTTATGCTATAATCTTAACAGTGGTAAGATCGGAGGGGTGTTATGAAAAATAAATCATATCATCATGGGGACTTGCGGCGTGCTCTAATTGAAACAGGGATAGAGTTAATCGGTCAGGAAGGCGAGGAAAAGTTATCCTTGCGAAAAGTGGCTGTAAAATGCGGTGTCAGCAACGCTGCACCATATGCACATTTTAGAAATAAGGATGAATATATTTTCGCCATGCAAAAATATATTCTGGATTTATTCACTGCTTCATTAGAAAAAACGGTTGCAGAATACGCAAATGATCCTTCTTTACTCCCTATGCTTGGAAAAACGTATGTAATGTTTTTTTATCAGAATCCTCTGTACTATAATTTCCTGTTTTCCCGTAAAAACGCCAGTATAAAGTTATCGCTCAATCATTTTGATGAGACTGAAAATCCACCATTCGCTATTTTACAAAAAACCGCAACCTCGGTATTTCGCAAAGCAAAACTGCCAGAAAACATGATACAGGATAAAATCATAGCGATGTGGTCTTTGGTACATGGGTTATCTTCTATCATAACCATGATCGACATTGATTGTATAGACGATTTGGAAACAAAAATTGTAGAAATTATAAAATCCATTTCAGTTTCATATCCGTTCAGACAGGAGAATGAATAATGAATCTTCTCATACACGATTTAGACAGTAAACAATTTCAAATGCTTTTTCCAAACAGAAATAAGAATACACGCATTATTTCTGATACAGGTTCTATCCGCAGCTGCATTGGTTGTTTTGGCTGTTGGATAAAGACACCGGGAAAATGTGTAATAAAAGATGGTTATGATCACATGGGAGAAGTTCTTTTCCAAGCAGATCATGTTGTGATTATCAGTAAGTGCTGTTATGGTGGATACAGTCCTTTTGTGAAAACGGTTTTAGACCGCAGTATTTCTTATTTACTTCCATTTTTCAAGATAAAAAATAATGAAACCCATCATAGACCACGATATAAAAACAGGTTCCAATTTTCTGTGTATTTTTATGGTGAACACATTACGCCTCAGGAAATGGAGACTGCCCAAAAGTTAATCAAAGCAAATAGCATTAATTTTCATGTATCAAAATACAGGGTGTCATTTTATACGTCTTTTGAGCAACTATTTGAGGAGAGAAACATCTTATGCGAATTAGTATAATCAACGGCAGTCCTAAATTAAGAGAGAGTACATCAGGTCTTATGATAGAATTGCTTACTCCTCTCATTAGTGAGAATGAAATCGTAGTTTATCGTATCAATCAAGGAAACCTGACAGAAAGACAATTTGCAGATATCAAAAACAGTGATGTACTCATTTTTGCATTTCCACTCTATGTTGACAGTATTCCTGCCCATTTATTGCATTTACTCATTGAACTAGAAGAGCGGAATTTTTTCAATCCGAATACCATGGTTTATTGTATTGTGAACAATGGTTTTTTTGAGGGAAACCAAAACCATGTGGCGGTCAGTCAAATGAAAAACTGGTGCAAAGCAACTGGCTTAACATGGGGGCAAGCCGTTGGAGTTGGAGCAGGGGAAATGCTTCCTTTTCTCAAAGACATTCCATTAGGGCATGGACCAAATAAAAATATTGGAATGGCATGCAGGGAACTTGCTTGTAATATTATGGCGTTCAGTAGCGGAGAAGATCTGTTTATTTCTCCAAATTGGCCAAGGTTTCTTTGGAGAATACAGGCTTCCTTATCTGTTTGGTATCCCCGTGCTAAAAAGAACGGATTAAAAAGGAAGAATTTATTTGAACAGATACATAAAACAGAATAAAAGAGAATTGCCATTTTGCATAGTGATTGTGGGGCATTACAGCGATGTTGTTTTTGGAGATGAATTAAAACACGGATGGATCCAGAGCTTGAAATGACATTGCTATTGCATAGTCCCTTCGCTGTCATATTCTGCAATATAGGGCAGGTTACGGTAGATTTCGTCACAGTCCAGTCCATATCCAATGACAAAAATATCCGGAATGGTGAACAAAGACAGGTCTGGCTTCAGGTCTACCACACGGCGGTCAGGTTTATCCAGTAAGGTAATTACTTTCAGCGAAAGTGGATTTCTTGCTTTCAGCAGTTGGAGAATGTCGTGCAATGTGCGTCCGGTATCAATAATATCCTCTATGATGAGAACGTGATATTGGCTGATATCTTGGTTCAAATCCATGACAATGTTTACTGTGCCAGAAGAAACAGTTCCGTCATAATAGCTTTTGGCACATAGAAAGGCAATTTCACATGGAATTGAAATGGCACGGCATAAATCTGCCATAAATACAAAAGCACCATTCAAAATACTGACCAGCAAAAGTGGTTTTCCTGTGTAATGCCGGCTAATTTGTTCTCCGGTTTCTTTGATTTTTGCTTTGATTTCTGCTTCGGAAATCAAAATACGTTTGATATTTTGATGAAATTCTTTATCTGACATTGATTTTCTCCTATCTTTTATCTTTGCTGTTTTTTATCATCAAGCTCTTTGGCTGAATGAACTTACTATGCATTCTTTTTCCTTAAAATCTGCACACTGTAAATTCCCAAAATTATATATATTATCAATAATATTATGATACTAATATTTTCATAACGCATATTGGATGTAAA
>DYCW01000268.1 GCA_019417865.1 Ruminococcus sp.
GGCGTAGAGATAGGAGGGGATAGCATAGGTGAAATGTTTGGTGAATGCGGCGAGACGGTAGTAAGGTTTTCCAGCTATCGCTGCGATTCCTGTGAAAAAAGATGGTTTCCTTTTCAGTATAACATAGAAGAAGACGAAAGTGGGAACTACATTTTTATAGAGCGTGAAAAATAATATGTGTTAAAAGGAGGAAAAATGGTTGCTTTTGACCTTGGTGCAATGCTTGGTGCACCACAGAATAGTATCAATCAGGTGCAGCAGATTGCAGTGAATTTGCTAGAGCCATATCACAACCATATGTTTACCTTGTATGATGGAGAACGATTGGAAGATATGGTACAGAGCATCCGGAATAACGGTGTTCTCACACCATTGATTGTGCAGCCGAGCAGCAATGGCAAGTATGAAATTCTCATTGGTCACAATCGATGGAATGCTTCTAAACTTGCAGGAAAAGAAACGGTTCCGGCGATTGTCAAGCAGGGATTGACGGCGGAAGAAGCAGAAATGTATGTCGTTGAAAGCAATATCATGCAGCGTGGGTTTGGAAACTTAAAATTATCTGAACAAGCAGCGGTTGTTGCTATGCGACAGGATAAAATGTTTTCTCAGGGAAAAAGAACGGATATTATCCATGAACTGCAACTGATTGAGCATCCGGAACTTGCTGAAAAAGAAGAAAAAGATACATCTAAGAAAAGTCGTGATAAGGTCGGCGAAGAGTACGGATTGAGTGGCAAGACTGTCTCCAGATTGATACGTATCAATAAACTGATTGATATGCTGAAAGAAATGATTGATTCTGGTATGATTCCTTTTTTAGCTGGCGTTCAGCTTTCTTATTTGTCAGAAAGTACACAGGAATCAGTTGCACTTTTGGCAGAACAATACAAGGTAGATGTGAAAAAAGCAGAACAGCTTCGTACAACGGCAGACGGCAATGGTGATTTGTCAGACGATAAAGTGGAAGAAATCTTGTCCGGTAAATCTAATGAACCGCAGCAGCCAAAACCGAAATCTGTAAAAATCAGTCGAGCTTCCTATTCCAGATATTTCAGTAAAAAAGCAACCAGTGAAGAGGTATCTGAAATCATTGAAAAGGCACTTGAAATGTATTTCATGAATCAGGAAGACGACAGTGAAAAAGGAAAAGTGATTGCTACTTTTCCTGATTTCAGCTGAAATAAGGGGGGTACAGATGAATCATCTAAAACAATTGATTTTTGAATCGGCGATTCGAGAGCACTTTGCATACATTCAGATGTTGCACAATGATAAGCAGAATGAACAGATGATAGAAATGCAGCATCAACGATATTTAGCCATTTATAATATCATTTGATTGGGATTTATGGAAGATGAGTACAAGCATTGGTATTGTAAGCATTGTGAGGAAACAATTTGATGAATCGCAATCAAATCAAATATCTTGTGATAATTGCAATGGTAATCGACCACATAGCTACAGCATTTCTTCCTGATGAATCCATACTGGCTATGATAATGCACTTTGTAGGGCGGTTTACCGCCCCTACAATGGCATATTTCATCGTTGAGGGCTATCACCATACGAAAAGTGTAAAAAAATACATTATACGGTTAGTTGTATTTGCAGCACTTTCGTGGCTGCCGTTCTCGTACTTTGAAACAGGAACGCTGACACTCCGATTCAGTGTACTATATACATTACTGTTAGGACTGCTTGCAGTCTGGTTTCTGGATGCAGCAAATTGTTGTATATTTCTAAAGATTGTTGGGATATTTGGTGTTTTGGCACTGTCTGTTTTTGGAGATTGGATGATGTTTGTACCGCTTTGGTGCGTTTCGTTTTATGGTTATCACAAGTCTCATAGCAAAAAAGAAAAAATGATACCATGTATAGCGTATATCATTATCAGTATTTTGTATTGTAAAGTGATAATAGAATCTGAAACATGGTATCATGGTTGGTGGTCTTTGGGCGTATTTATTGTACCGTTTTTGCTATTTATGTATAACGGCAAATCGGGAAGTAAAAATTCGTTTCATAAGTGGTTTTTCTATCTCTTTTATCCGTCACATTTGTCGATTTTATATTTTGTCAAGATTGTCATTTGACTTTTACTTAATCATGTGATACAATAAAAAAATAGGAGGAATTTCGTATGAAAAAGAAGACAATTTTAGCATTTATCACAGCAGCTATGCTCACGGCAGGAGCATCAACACTTTCGGTTGCAGCAGAGGATTACCCTACGGAAGAGGAAATCATTGATACCATATGGGAAGACTGGTGGTATGGAGAGCCGGAGGACGGCACAACATTTCCAGAGGGTTCTTACGAACGCCATGTTATTACAGAATGGGTAGAGGAAAATTACGAAGACATCAAAGGCGATATTTCCTATGCTGTATATCAATATAGACAGTACTACAAGGACATGACAGATGAGTGGAGCTTCAAAGATGACGATAACGGCAATTTTTATATTGCCGACTTAGACGGAAATCCGATTTACCATTTCAATTTTGTAGACGGCAAGTGGAACATGGCAGATGAAAACGGAAATGTAGTAGATAGCTTCGTGCCATTCAGTACGCTGGAAGAAGAGGACGATGATTATGACCCTGAAGATGATGAATCTGACGAAGAATACAATGAAGATTCGGACATTTCGGACATGCCACAAGCTGAACAAGCAGTGACAGCAGAACAAAAAGGGACTTAGAATATAAATCGCAGCGATGATACGAGCAATTCTGTGCACAGAGTTACTGGAACGATTGCACCAGCTGTCTCT
>DYCW01000269.1 GCA_019417865.1 Ruminococcus sp.
GTGTATAATAATTTTTTCTATTATGGAATGGTCAATCATGATTCCTATCAGTTTATAGCTGGTCCTGTTACAGAGTTAAAAGTATCGGAACATGAACTGAAAAAACTTGGCTTTTCGCTGCACTTGGAGAAGATGGAACTGCCGCTTTTTGTTTCAGAAATGCATTCTTTATCTGGAATGCATTTGGACACATTACTACAGTCTTTGATTTTATACAGTTATGCAGTGAATCGAACGATGTACAATATTTCAGATATTAGAATTGGAATGACAGAGCAGGGCAGTCTCTCTTCAGAAATGAAGGAAAAAGAAATTTCTTTTACTGTGGGAACTGATTTTTATGGGAATAGTGAACGATCTTTTTTCATTGAAAAAGACATTACCAAAAAGATTTTGCAGGGGGATGTGGAGGGGTTAATTGATGGTGCTACGAAAATACCAGCTGTTAGCTCGGGACAGCTTGCACCCTATCTGCTTCGCCATCAAAAGAATTTTTTCATTCGTTTGGAGACGATTGCAGCAAGAGCCGCCATACAAGCAGGACTGGATGTAGATGAGGTTTTTTCCATAGAAGAAAAATATATTGTAAAATGTGAGTCGCTTGGTGACATAGACCGAATTAAGAATCTTCAGTACCATATGATTTTGGACTATGCGGATCGTGTGCGAAAGCTGCATCAGTATCATGGTGCTTCTTCTGATTTGGTTCGTAAAGTAACAAAATATATTCGCAGTCATATTTCAGAATCCATTAAAACTTCCGATATTGCAGCGTACTGTGGAAAAAGTCGAGGTGGAATGACGACAGAATTTAAAAAACAAACGGGTATGAATTTATCCGATTTTATCAAGATGAAAAAAATTCAAGAAGCGGAAGAGCTTTTATATGAAACCGATCAAAGCCTTGCATCTGTCAGCAGTTTTCTTGGATTTTCCTCACAGAGTCATTTTTGTAAGGTGTTTAAAGAAATAAAGGGCATTACCCCTACGGAATACCGAAAGAAAAAATAAAATTCACATGACAAAAGAGCAAATTAGATGACAAATCTGCAATACAAGCCCCCTTCTTTTTGTTAAAATAAAAACAGTTGCAAGCTGTGATTCGCTTGGTGTTGTGATAACATAGTAATAAGGAGGACTTGAAATGAAAAAGAGAAGTAGGTTTGGTCAGAAGTTTTTCGTGTTTCTTACAACTTCGGTAATGCTGCTTGGGTTTACTGCAACATTTCCAGTACAGACGGGACATGCTGCAAGTGATGTAGTTGTAAACATGGACGAGGAATATCAGACCATACGGGGCTTTGGTGGAATCAACCATCCTGAATGGACAGGACAAGACATGACAGAGGAGCAAAGACAAACAGCATTTGGAAACGGTGATGATGAGTTAGGACTTACTGTATTGCGAGTGTTTGTGAATCCTGATAAGGATCAGTGGTATAAAGCACTTCCAACGGCACAGTATGCGACAAAAATGGGGGTTACAGTTTTTGCCTCACCATGGGAACCGCCTGCAGATCTTGCGGAATCCGGCGGGAGTAACGGCAAACTTCACCTCCCTAAGTCAAATTATGCTGCTTATGCACAGCATCTCAATGACTTTGGTACTTATATGAAAAACAACAACGTTGACCTTTATGCCATATCCGTTCAGAATGAGCCGGATTATGCTTCTGAATGGACGTACTGGTCAACCGATGAAACCACCGATTTTATAGCAAACTACGGGGATAAAATCACAAGTACAAGACTGATGTCGCCAGAATCTTTTCAGTATGCTCCTGAAAATGCTTCATGGGTACCGGATGGCGGAAAAAAATTCTACAGAAAGATTTTGAACAACAGCAAAGCGATGGAAAACTGTGATTTGTTCGGTACGCATTTTTACGGTACGCAGAGAGATTGGATGGATGTAGCTTGCCACGCAAAACGCAAAAAAATGACATGCAAAACGCAAAAACCGCCCCTATTTTATCCAATTTTAGGACAGAATAAGGGCGGTTTTCTTATGCTATACAATTTTTGAAAAATTCATTTTGAGATGTTAATAGGTGGTCGTCTGGCAGATATTCCAGCAAATCGGGCAGGCTGCAGTCAAGGCATTTGCAAATACAATCCAGATGGTGGACATTTAATCTATCCACAATCTCATTGCAGATGGCACTGATGGTGGAAGGGCGAATACCTGTTTGCCTTGCGAGCTCTGCCTGTGTCATATGACGCTCCAAAAGCAGTTCAGAAAGGTGAATTTTTACCATGATCATTGCCTCCTATGTGTTCTTTTTACAGCAGCATAACGTATTTCGTTATTTCTTCTCTAAAAAAAATACATCAATAATTCTTTATGATTAGTTCTTTGTAAGTGCCCTTGGATAGATTATTCGGTCGTTCTACAGCGATTATTTTGAAATCACGATACAACTCACGGATGAACTCACTATCATTATAAGACAGGATAAACCGTCCTTTTATGCCATTTAAACACTGTTTTAAACGCTTGTGGTCTTCTGTAGAAAAAGTGGCATCGTAATAACGTTCTGTCTTATAATAAGGTGGGTCGCAGTAAAAAAGTGCGTTCGGTCTGTCGTATACTTGGATTAAATTTTCAAAGTCCTTATGTTCAATCACAACCTTTTGCAACCGATTAGAAATCTGTTCCAAATAATCCGCCGACAGATTTTTCTGATTGCAGCCAAATGTTCTGCTGTCCGCTCCATAACTGGTTTTTACCATTACATAAAACATCGCTGCTTTTTGAATGTCTGTAAATCCTCTTGTTTTCATGCGTTCCCGAATGTCTTCAAATATTTCTCGTGCATTAAAATACCCAGAAATTTCACGTTGCAGTTCACCACAATGGTATTTGGCACAGCGAAACAAATTGACCAGATCACCGTTTGCATCGTTGTAAATTTCCAATGATGCTCGTGGCTGATCGCCGTAAAACAGCACCGAGCCACCGCCGCCGAAGACCTCAATATATCGGTCAATTTTGTCTGGAAACAGGGAAACAATTTTCTTGGCAAGCAGCGTTTTGCCGCCGACCCATGGAATGAAACTTTTTATATTTATCTTCCTTTCTTTTAATAAAAAGTATTACAACGCCTCTCTGGAATCCAATCCAGAAGGCGTTGTTTTTATGTACTTTAATCGATTTAGATGTGAGAGCTTCGCTGAAAATCAGAGTGCATTCTAATCATATCGACTGCCAAGGAAATCAACTCGGAATTGCATGGCTTTCCCACAGGATAGTAGAACATGCTTTT
>DYCW01000027.1 GCA_019417865.1 Ruminococcus sp.
GTTCTAATCTTGGAATCGAAACTACGGCAGAACTGGTCATGGAGGCTGTCCCTTATGCAAAGACAATTGCAGAAACATCTGGTTTACCGTTAATCTGTACGGCTTACCGTGCGGATTTGCCAGTACAAGTGGAACATGGCTTTCCGGTACAGGTCTATGTCAAACCCGTCTGGGAGTAGGATGCTGCATTTGAAAGGCAGATAATGCGGCGGAAGGAGGGAATAGCAATGGAGAAAATGCAGGTGCGGTTTGAACGCTGTAAGGGTTGCGGACTGTGTGTAAGTGTCTGTCCAAAGAAGATTGTCAAGCTGCAAACCGAAAAGCGAAACGAAAAGGGTTACTTTACTGCGGTCTGCACCGATCAGGATGCATGTATTAGTTGTGCGATGTGTGCAATGATGTGTCCAGACTGTGCGATTCAGATTGAAAAATAGAAAGAAGGCGTAACAACGTGGAAAGAAGTCTTATGAAAGGCAATGAGGCACTCGCAGAGGCTGCGATTCGTGCAGGCTGTAAATGCTTCTTTGGCTATCCGATTACGCCGCAGACAGAGCTTTCTGCTTATATGGCAAAGAAAATGCAGAAGGCAGGCGGTGTGTTTTTACAGGCAGAATCTGAAATTGCTGCCATTAACATGGTACTTGGTGCCGCCTCAACTGGTGTGCGTGCTATAACCTCTTCTTCCTCTCCCGGAATTTCTCTGAAGGCAGAGGGTATTTCCTACATGGCAGGTTCCGATTTGCCGGGTGTGATTATCAATGTACAGCGTGGCGGCCCGGGACTTGGCTCAATTCAGCCGGCACAGTCTGATTACTATCAGGCAACCCATGCCATGGGACACGGCGATTTTCATATTTTTGTATTTGCACCATCTTCCGTACAGGAAATGGTGGATATGATTACATTGGCATTTGACAAGGCAGACCAGTATCGGATGCCAGCAATGATTCTGGCAGACGGTTTGCTCGGGCAGATGATGGAGCCGGTGACCTTCCCAGAGCCGATGAAAAATCTGCCGGACAAGTCCAGCTGGGCAACCAATGGTCATAAAAATCAGCGGACACACCATATCATCAATTCCCTTTTCCTGGATCCCGAACAGTTGGAGCAGAAGGTCAAGGAACGGTTTGAGCGGTATGCAGTTGTAGAAGCGAATGAAACACAGGCAGAATCCTATTTGTGTGACGATGCAGAGATTGTGGTAACGGCATATGGTGCGTCTGCGAGAGTGGCAAAGTCTGCGGTCAATGCTGCTCGAAAAGAAGGCATCAAGGCAGGTTTGTTCCGTCCGATTACATTGTGGCCGTTCCCCAAGACGGAATTACAGAATGCAACAAAGTCTGCAAAACAGATTTTGGATGTGGAAATGTCTATGGGACAAATGGTTGATGATGTTCGGTTGGCAACAGAATGTCGGATTCCGGTTGCATTTTTCGGCAGAACCGGCGGCGTCATCCCGACACCGGCAGAGGTGCTGACGGAATTGAAAAAGCTTGCAGGAGGTGCAGAATAATGGCAGTGGTATTTGAACGGCCGAAATCCTTGCTGGATGTGCCAACGCATTTCTGTCCGGGCTGCGGACACGGCATTGTGCACCGTCTGGTCTGTGAAGTATTGGATGAAATGGATATTGAGGGCGATACCATCGGTGTCGTACCGGTTGGCTGCTCTGTTATGTCCTATGATTATTTTGGTTGCGATGTCATTGAAGCACCGCACGGCAGAGCACCGGCAGTGGCAACGGGTGTCAAGCGTTCCAATCCAGATAAATTTGTATTCACCTATCAAGGTGACGGAGACCTTGCAGCGATTGGTACGGCTGAAACCGTACACAGCGGCACTCGTGGAGAAAATCTGGTCATTATCTTTATCAATAATACGACCTATGGTATGACCGGCGGACAGATGGCACCGACTACCATGCCAGGACAGGTGACACAGACGACACCGTACGGCAGAGATCCAAAGATTGCAGGTTATCCGATTCGGGTCTGTGAGATGATGGCAACCCTGACGGGTGTCGCATTGGCACAGCGTGTGGCTGTGGATAGTGTACCGCATATTCGGGAGGCAAAGAAAGCCATCCGGAAGGCTTTTGAAAATGAGAAGGCACAGAAGGGACTTTCAATTATCGAAGTACTGTCTACTTGTCCAACCAACTGGGGGATGGCACCGCAGGAAGCAATGGAATTTGTACGGGACAAAATGAGCAGTTATTATCCGCTCGGCGTATACAAAGACTGTACAGCAGGGGAGGATGAACAGGCATGACAACAGAATTTATTTTAGCCGGATTTGGTGGACAGGGCATTTTGTTTGCCGGTAAAATTCTGGCGTACTGTGGTCTGATGGCAGGCAAGGAGTTGTCCTGGCTGCCATCCTATGGACCGGAAATGCGTGGCGGTACGGCAAATTGTTCTGTCTGTATTTCAGATGAACCGATTGGGTCTCCGCTGGTGACGCATCCAGATTGTTTGATTGCAATGAATGGACCATCCTATGCAAAATTTGTCAACGCCGTGAAGCCGAATGGTTTGATTCTGCTGGACAACTCTGTGGTAGAGGAAACAGAAACACGGGCAGATGTGAAGACGATTGCTCTTCCGGCAACGGATATGGCAACAGAGCACAATTTGAATGGTTCTGCAAATATGATTCTGCTGGGCAGAATGCTGGCAGAAACCAAGTTGTTTGACCTGGACACCGTGCAGAAGGCAATGGAGAAGTGCATTCCGCCAAAGCGGGCACATCTGATTGCTGCAAACATGAATGCTGTGAAACTGGGTGCAGAGAGTAAGTAATTTGCATACATAAAAAGAAAAGGGGACTGCCGCAAGAGATATGGCAGCCCCCTTTGGAATTGAATGGAGGTTTCACATTATTACTTAGGCAATTCATTTATTTTTAATTATCCAATATCGTCATCGTGCTGCCGTTATAGGCACGATACACTGCTTCCTTGTTTTCCGGAATACGAATATTGTTTTGCACCGTGCAGGAAGTGCCTGACCAACAGCGTACAATGTATTCTGTTGTGCCTGCAAAGGAAACCGTATTGCCTGAGATGATGTTGTCACATCCCCAGCCTTCTACTTGACAGTGTAATTGAAAGGCATCTGTAATGTTGGTGTTTCCCTGTGCCTCACAGATATTATTTTGTACCGTTGTTTCGTTTCCTTTTATGTCAATAAAGCTGTCTGTTTCTGTCATGCCGCCACCGTATAGCGTGCAATTTTCAATGCGGTTTCCTGTTGTGTATTCTTTGATATCCACACATTCTGCGGTGGTATTGGGACCTAGCGTGCAATTTTTTACCACATTGTAATCACAGTTATATGCATACCCAGTGGTCGTGTTGGCACTGCCAATATAAACCCCTTCTCCATATTTTGCACCGGTTAAACCAGTATCGTGGACATTCGCACCATCCACCACGCAATAAGAACTTCCATCACGCAGATGAATGCCCTCTTGTCCTGTTTCATACACTTCTATATTTTTAATATAAGAATAATTGGAATGATCCAGAACGACGCCCTTTTGTGCAGTACTGCAAACAATGTCTTCTATGTTCCAATAATCTCCAGTGAGATAAAGAACGATGCCCTTACTGGGATCTGTTCCCTTTAGTACAGCCGGTTGTTTTGGATCTGCACTTTTGATGGTAATTGGCAGGGTGGCAGTCCCCTCTTGTGAGGAATAAAAAAGGGCTGCCTTTGTGCCATATTCGCTGCTTTCATATGTGCCAGGTTGTAATAAAATGGTGTCCCCTGCGACAACCGTATCCAATGCCTGCTGTAATTCTGTGGAATTCGAGACAGAGAATACAGTACCTGTGTTTGCAGAAAGAAGGTGCTGTTTCATGAGGCATAAATCTATCACATTGTAACAATGATCGTGATTCCAGTCATAATCGATTTCAGATGGCAATGTAGTGGTTCTTCTTAGCAGGAATTGCTGAAGTGCTTGGATCTGTTCTATTGTAGGCGGGGTATCCATCGCATGGACAGAAACATAAGGAAGTGTGATTTGACACAGTGTTGTTGCTACAAAAATAGTTAAAAGGGACTTCATAGGAATTTTCATGAAAAACAAACCTTTCTTTTTCAAAACTTTACTTACGAATATTAAAATTATTTTTTAATATATATTCGATGGATAATTCTTATTTTCTAAACAGCAAGCTATGGATAGATGGGGAGACAGACTGTTTCATTAAATACAAAATACATGTTTCTTAGAAATATTCTTTTAAGCATATCCCTGATCATGCAGAACCCATGGCAAACATTTTGCTTTTCTGGTAAAAATCCAGTATTGTGAACAAATTGTATGGTCTGTCAT
>DYCW01000270.1 GCA_019417865.1 Ruminococcus sp.
GGGCTCGGAGATGTGTATAAGAGACAGGAGCAAGAATAAAATCGTTGCGACGGTCGTTTTTTTGGCAGGTATCCTATGTACTGCAAATGGATGCGACACTGTAACACCAGTATCTGAAACGTTGGAAACCATACCTGTGGTAGATACTACAGCAATTGTTACAACGGCCGTTTTAGCGGAAGCAGAAACAGTACAAACGACAGTCGTAACACAATCGGTTGCAGAACAGATTACCAGTGCAGCAACTTGTACAACAGCAGAAGCAGATATGATGTTGGTGGAAACTCTGCTTTCTGAAATGACGCTGGAGGAAAAAGTTTGTCAGATGTTTATTGTTACACCGGAGGTGCTAACAGGTTATAATGGTGCTGTGACAGAAACTGGAACGCTTTCCAGAGAATCGTTTGATCAATATCCGGTTGGCGGGTTGATTTATTTTGCAGAGAATCTGGAAGATCCCCCACAGGTGTTGGAAATGTTGACAGGCATGCAGGCCTATGCACAGGAATCCAGTGGTATCGGTGTTTTTCTTTCTGTTGATGAAGAGGGGGGGACGGTTGCCAGAGTGGCAGATAAACTCGGTACCACCAAACTGCATGATATGGCATATTATGGCGAACGCAATGACCCTGATGAGGCGTATGCCATCGGTTGTACCATTGGTTCTGATTTAAAGCAGTTTGGGTTTAATTTGGATTTTGCCCCTGTTGCAGATATTGCTTTACATGCAGAGAATGAGTTGGGAAACCGCATTTTCAGCAGTGATCCGGATGTTGTTGGTGATATGGTAGCTGGCGTGGTATCAGGTTTACAGGGGACTGGTGTTTCTGCAACCCTAAAGCATTTTCCAGGTCTGGGGGCAGGGAATGGTAATACCCATTATGATGACTTTGTATTGATTGATCGCTCTTTTTCAGAACTATTCTCAGAGGAATTTACCGCCTTTCAGGCAGGCATAGATGCTGGTGCAGATTTTGTTATGGTTGGTCATCAGATTACGACAGCTGCCGGTGATCAGCTTCCCAGTGATTTATCTCATACGGTTGTTACCACTTGGCTCAAAGAAACACTTGGCTTTACCGGAATTGTGATCACAGATGCACAAAATATGTCATCCATCACGGAAAACTATAGTCCTTCCAGTGCAGCGGTACAAGCCGTTTCTGCTGGTGTTGATATGATTCTCATGCCGCTCGATCTTTCCAATGCGGTGCATGGTATTTGTGAGGCAGTAGAAGCACAAACAATTACAGAAGAGCAAATCAATGAAAGTGTCCGCAAAATTTTAATGCAGAAAAGTGAAATGGGTTTGCTGCAATACAAAGAGAAAGAAACAGAAACAACAGTTACAACATAAATCGGAATCGTCTTAATTGTAAACAATTTATTTCTTATTAAGAATTACTATTGACAACGAAGAGAAAGTATGCTATACTATAAGAGCAGTCAGAGAACAGACTGTGGAAAAAGAAGCATATTTTTTAAATTATAATATCAGGAGGAACACATCATGAAAAAGTTTGTATGTCAGATTTGCGGTTACGTATACGAGGGCGAAAATGCACCGGAAGTATGTCCAATTTGCAAGGCACCGGCTGACAAGTTTGTAGAACAAAAAGAGGACAAGCTGGAATGGGCAGATCAGCACTTTGTTGGCACTGCAAAGGGCGTGGATCCGGAAATCATAGAAGGTCTGCGGCAGAACTTTGAGGGCGAGTGTTCTGAAGTCGGCATGTATCTGGCAATGGCAAGAGTGGCACATCGGGAAGGTTATCCAGAAATCGGTTTGTACTGGGAGAAGGCTGCTTACGAAGAAGCAGAACATGCTGCAAAGTTTGCAGAATTACTGGGTGAAGTAGTAACTGATTCCACCAAGAAAAATCTGGAAATGAGAGTGGCAGCAGAAAACGGTGCATGTGCTGGTAAGAAGGAACTGGCAGCTAAGGCAAAGGCCCTGAATTTGGATGCCATTCACGACACTGTACACGAAATGGCAAAGGACGAAGCAAGACATGGCTGTGCATTTGCTGGTTTGCTGAAGCGGTATTTCGGCGAATAAATCATTGCATTTTGAATTGACAGGAAATCAAAAAAACCGTCGCTCTCTGTTGGAAGTTCCATAGAGAGCGGCGGTTTTGGTTTTGTTTTAGAAAAACATCCTCAAAAAAGAGAAAAACTTAGTCCTTGCGAATCAGGAACTTTGTGAAGCTGACAACATCCAGCAAGTTAAACTTCTGATCTTCGTTCCAGTCGTAGGTTTCCAACGGCCATGCAAGAGATGGTGCATTCAGAGTTTCAAACAGTTTCCGTTTCATGCCCATAAGATCCACAACGTTCAGAACGCCGTCCCCATTGATGTCCCCCTTGATTGTGGTTTCGCTCGGATCAGTCGGGTCTGTTGGATTGGTTGGTTCTGTCGGTTCTACAATCGTTGCTGCTGGCAGAAGTGCAATTTCATAGATCTTGGAATTTTCATTTCCAGTACCAACGCAGAAACTATTGATGGTAGCAATATCGCTCCATGCTTTCTTGATATCTGCATAGCTGAAGTATGCGATTCCCTTTTCTGTATCAATGTCATAGGAAGCAACGGTTGTCCAGCCACCCCAGTCGGCATCCATGAAGTTCAGATCCGGTTTCATAATGTCACTGTATTTGATGGCGATTTCTACATTTTCATTCAATTTAGAACCACTGAGCATCTGTGCAGCGAAATAGGATTCTCCATCGAAAGTGCCGCCTTCTGCATTTTCATAAATGACTTCGATTGCTTCAGAAAGATCACTGTGCTTGTATTCTGGTAAGTGACTTTCACTGCCCCACTTAATGCTGGAATCATCCAGAACTGCCAGCATTGCATCAATTACTGGTTCTGAAACATCAAACCACTGCAAACTGTTACGCTGGAGATAGCCATGCCGTTCCGACTGATTGGAATTATCGATAGTATTGTTGTCCCAGAGGACGCATGGAATGCCGAGTTTTTTTGCCCAGGTCAAATAATAGGTTGCCCAGTCTACTCTTGCTTCCGTATTGTTATAATTGGAAGCACTGAATTCCCCGATGACAACAGGAATGTCGTTGTCGGTAAATGTAGATTGAATATCCTTGAAAATTTTATCCAGTTCGTTCTTGTAGCTGTCAGTAAAGGTCATATGGTCTTGTGTATAGGGTTCTGTGCTATCACCCATAGCGAAATTATATGGGCAGTATGCATGGATGGAAACGGCTACATAGTTATCTTCTGGTATATCCAGATAACCGTAGATAGAGGAGTAAGCAGAGGCTGCATAACCCGGAATCATCAGCAAACGTGTGTCCTTGTATGGAGAATCAATGCTGCGGACAGTCGTCACGAAATCGTTGTTCAGCTTGTTGACAACGTCATAGCAAGCCTCGTTGCCGTTCCATTCTACAGAATCGCCAGTGGTTGCTCTTGGTTCGTTCATGCCTTCAAAAATCAGGTGCTGGTCATAGTCTGCAAAGTAAGTCGCAATCTGTGTCCACATCTGCTTCAACTGCGGGGACATTTCTTCGTAAGCAGTAGCAAAGTCTGAACGGTTGATCCACTCTTCATGGTGCAGATTCAGAATGACATACATATCTTGCTGATATGCATAATCTACGACTTCTTTGACACGTGCCAGCCACCGTTCATCAATCGTGTAAACAGGATTCCCGTTGCTATCGGTTGTCTTTGTGACGTGTCGGAACCAGCTAGTCGGAATCCGAACGGAATCGAAACCCTTTGCTTTGATGGTGTCCACCAATTCCTGTGTAACAGCTGGATTTCCCCAAGAGGTTTCAAAACTTGTGATGTTGTCGTAATTGCCATAACCGGTGCTGTCAAGAGAGTTACCGATATTAAAACCAAGTCCCATCTCCTGTGTGATCTCATTCGCATTCAGTACTGCTTCAGCCGATGATGGCAGCATCATCGTAGCGAATGGAACGAGGCAGGCAACTGAAACCGTTGCAGCCAGCATGCTTTTCAATTTTTTGTTTCGCATAAAAGTCCTCCTTCATTTTGATTTTGTATCTGTACAAAATCAGTGTAAAAACACATCTCCTATCGTCGTGCTTCTGTTGCAGAAACAGAAACACTTTCTTATAGTATAAAAAATTTTTTTGCATTTGTCAATGCTTTTTATCAGATTTGTCAAATTCTATGAGAGGAATTGCAGGAGATTTCAAAGTGGGATGAAAAATGAGGTGGAAAATGCTGTTTTTTGTAGTTTTCTCTGTACAATCAAGACGGAATATGCTATAATAAAAAAATAGGTAGCCTATGAAATAAAAATGGAGGTTTTTATGAATCGTATTCAAAAAGCAGTGCTTTCTCTGGCATGTGTACCATTGTTCGTTCAGCATTTTACCGTTTTTGCAGAAGCGGCGGAAACCAGTGTAGTGGAAATGCCGTATGCTGCTTCCATGGTGGGGATACACGGTAGTATTCGAGTGGTGCTGCAAAAAAATCGTAAGGTAAATGTAAATATTCAAAAACAAACACAGGAAGGATCGGATTTATATTATGATACTGTGCTGGAT
>DYCW01000271.1 GCA_019417865.1 Ruminococcus sp.
CCATAATGCCCCACATAATCACAATGGATTCATGTACTGGAATCCCGCCAAACAGCGGAATCGTGAAGGCGACTTCGGTTTGCAGTTCTTCTGTCAATGCTTCTCCCATTATCTCACCATCCTCTCCTACAGGCTCTTTTGCAGCAAGTGCAAAAGGCATCTGCCGTATGGTAATCAACGGCAGAATTAAAAGTGTTGATTATTAGAACACTGTTGTGTTTCGTTCTGTTTATCATTATACACAGCTCCCTGTGAAAATGCAAGCATTAAAACACGTCAAAATGACGAATATGGGACAAATTACAGAAAGTTGTTTCGTATGCAACAGTTCTGTTTATTCGGAATTTTGGCAGGTCTGCAACCAGCACTTTTAATCATTATAGAACTTTCAGAGAAAAAAGTCAATGTTTTCAGACTTTCCTTTTTGCACGATTTTTCTTGAAAAACAAAGTCTTTTTCTGCTTAAAAGAACATTTTTGAAAGTCCGGGAAGATTATGTCAAAGGTTCTAATCGTTTTAGAATGCTTTTTGGTGCATCTTCACAAAAGGACAACTGTATGCAGACAGCAAACAAAACTGCCCAAAACAGAAGCACCGTTACCCGATGGATAACGGTGCTTCTGGATTGATATAGAATAGAAGAGAGGATAGCAAATTAAGAGGCTACAGAGCGATTCCGATTATAAGAAGAAAGGGACAGGCAATCAAAGCCTGTGTAGTTCTCTGTAGCTTGCATTTTTATTTTAGCACATTTTTTTAGAAATGTCAACTATTTTTTCAAATTTTTTCTATGTTTATTTGTGAAAGTTGCAGTATAAGAAAAAGAAGACAAAGACAACATCTATTTTTATTTTACGGGGAAAAAACAGTGATTTTCAAACAAAATCGGTCGTTAAAGAATGCCCCCGGCTGGAGAAGCAGGGGGCATGGATGGGAGTGGGAGGGATAATCACGCTTGCAATCAGTTCTTCATTTCATAGCGTTCGCCAATCAGAGAAGCATTGGCAGCCAGAATCGGACGAATGCAGGTGTCTACAAATTCTTCGGTCTGCTGTTCACTTCTGCCAGTGAAGTTTTCTGGCTGCAAAATCGCATCCAATTCTTCCTTTGTAATCATGAACATCGGATCCGCCAGAATCATATCACACAGGTCATTTTCCAGCCCGTCTTCTTTGACATGTTTGCCGGCAATCATGGAATATTCCCGAATTTTTTCGTGCAGAGCCTGTCGGTCGCCGCCCTTTTTGACTGCATCCATCATGATATTTTCAGTTGCCATGAACGGCAGTTCCCGCATGATCCGCTGCCGAATCATCTTCGGATACACCACCAGACCATCTGTGACATTCAGCATGATATTCAGAATGGCATCAATGGCAAGGCATGCCTCTGGTACAGAAACACGCTTGTTTGCAGAGTCATCCAGTGTCCGTTCAAACCATTGTGTACCAGCGGTGAATGCTGGATTGAGGCTGTCAATCATGACATATCTTGCCAGGGAAGTGATTCGTTCGCATCGCATCGGATTCCGCTTATATGCCATAGCAGAAGAGCCGATTTGCGTCTTTTCAAAAGGTTCTTCCATTTCCTTAAAGCTTTGCAGCAGACGCATATCATTGGAAAATTTCGAGCAGGATTGTGCAATGCCGCTCAGGGTTGCCAGTATCTGTGCATCGATTTTTCTGGAGTAAGTCTGACCAGAAACCGGCACCACGCCGGAAAAGCCCATTTCCTCTGCAATCATTTGCTCCAGCTTTTTTACCTTTTCGGCATTGCCTTCAAACAATTCCATAAAGGAAGCTTGTGTACCGGTTGTTCCCTTGGAGCCAAGCAGCTTCAGATTGGAAATCCGGAAATCCAGTTCGTTTAGGTCCATGAGCAGTTCATTCATCCAGAGGGTGGCACGCTTGCCGACCGTAGTCAGCTGTGCCGGCTGTAGATGGGTGTAGGCAAGGGCTGGCATTCCCTTGTACTGCATAGCGAATTTTGAGAGATTTGCCAGCACATTGATCAGCTTGCGGCGAATAATCTGCAATGCTTCCCGCATTACAATAATATCGGTGTTATCTCCTACATAACAGGAAGTTGCACCCAGGTGAATAATGCCCTTTGCATGCGGGCAGACTTGACCATAAGCATAGACATGAGACATGACATCGTGCCGCACGACACGTTCCCGTGCTTCTGCAACATCGTAATCAATGTTGTAGACATTGTCCTCCAGTTCTTTTACCTGAGATGGGGTAATCGGCAGACCAAGTTCCATTTCTGCCCGTGCCAGAGCCACCCAAAGTTTTCTCCAGGTGGTAAATTTCTTGTCAGCAGAAAAAACGTGCTGCATTTCTTCGCTGGCATACCGTGTGCAAAACGGACTTTCATAGCTTGTTGTATTTCGCATAATTTTGTTCCTCTCTTTTTACACAGAACAAGTGAGCGTAATTCTGTGTAGGATTACGATTTCTATTATAGCGGAATTTTTTGTTTCCGTCAACCTTTTCAGAAAGTTCGATAGGATAGCGTTTCTTGTTCGGAGAGTGCCGCTTGAATTTGGTCTTCGGATAGACCGAACTTTCTAAGGTTTTCCATAATTCGCTGCCGTTCTTCTGCTTTACCTTTTTCCAATCCTTGTGCCATTCCCTGTTCCAATCCTTGTGCCAGTCCTTGTGCCATTCCTTTTTCCAAGGCAGCATGAATGGCGGTTGCTTCATCATGCAGTGCTTTTTCTCGCATTTCTGCCATATAACGCATTTTTTCATCTGCACTCAATTCTCGTAGCACTAGAATTGCCTGACTGATTTCTTGTACACTTGTTTGTTCTAACATCTGCAATTCCTCCTCGGTTTCGGCGTTGATTAGTTGAAGCCAAAGTTCCAGCGGTTTATCTTTGTTCGGATGCTTTCCGATTTTTTTCAGTTCAAAAAAGTGGATTGCAAAGTGGTCGCTCAATACTTTATGTCGATTCTTTTCCATAATCTTGAAGTGAGAATGATAATCTGGGCAGTCAAACAAGTTGAAATTGACGATATTGATGCAGATTGTTTCCCGCAGTTGACTGTAGTCCTCACCACTTTTTAATTCGTCACTATAAATCTTTGACCAGTAGAACAGCGTCCGTTCTCGAAAACTCGGCTCATCACTGATCTGCATTTCTATGTTGACGATTCGTTCCTCCACCTGCATTTTTAAGTCCACCCGACTGAACTTATTTGCAATGTGATCGGGGATTCATTCCACATTGTCCATGATAATTCGTTTAATGGAATCCCTTGGGATTTCTAGCAGTCGGGACAGAAAGTCAGCCAGAAGGTGTTCATTTTCTTTTCTGCCGAACATTGCTTTGAAAATGACATCTAATTTCAGTTTTACGATTCGGTTGTTCTGTGTCATGGCGATCCCGTCCTTTCGTTCTCTTTTTATTATAGCATGAATCGGTTGCAATAGCAAGAAAATTGAAACCGAATTTTCATAGAAAAATGCAAAAACCAGTTGACTATTTTGTCATTTTCGGCTATCATATAAGAGGAGAGCGGAATTCTGCCTGTAGTCAGAGGGTGCAGTGGTGTTCCGTTTCAGACAGGAGGATGCAGAAATGCAGAAAAAAAGAAATCAAACGGCGGCAGTTGTCGTGGAGCAGGAGTGAGGGCGTGCAGCAGAGAACAAAAAAAAGACGATATGGAAAATATATCTTCCGCTGGTGCATGGTTTTGCTGATGATTGGCTTGCTGATATTCGGCAGTGTTTGTGGTTTGCGTCTGCGGCATTTTTACAAGGCAATCAATGGGGAAATTCCAGCAGAAAAACCGGATTTGTCCAAGTTCCCGGTGCAGGGGATTGACATCTCTCGCTATCAGGGTGACATCAATTGGGAAGTTCTTTCCAAAGAAGATCACGTACAGTTTGCTTTTATCAAAGCCACAGAGGGCAGCACCTATCAGGACGATTTATTTACACAGAACTGGGAGGAAGCTGAAAAAGCTGGCGTATTTGTGGGAGCCTATCATTTTTTTCGGTTTGAGTCAGATGGCAAGGAACAGGCAGAAAACTTTATCGCCACCGTACCGAAATTGGAAAATACGTTACCGCCAGTGGTCGATGTAGAGATCTATGACACAGAGACAGTCCCTAATCCAGATGGAGCACGATTGGAAATAAAAGAAATGTTGACACGATTGGAAGAATATTATGGCGTCAAACCCATTTTATACACGAATCCAAGCACGTATATCGATTATCTGATGGGACATCGCTGGGGTTATAAAATTTGGATGAGCAATCCCTATTGTGAGCCGATTGTTGACTGGACATTTTGGCAGTATAGCTTTGAAGGCGAATTGCAGGGTTTTGCACAGGATAATATTCCTGTAGACTTGAATGTATATCATGGCAGCCGAAAGCAGTTTCTGAAGGAATTTTCCCTACAGGAATCGGTATGAAAGCCGCACATTCGCAGCATATTCACAGCACAGCAAATAACCGTTTCCGGTGGAAACGGAAAAATATCCATTAGGAGGAACTTTTAACATGAAGTATTATATCGGAATTGACTTGGGCGGTACCAATATTGTAGCTGGTGTTGTCAATGAATCGTATGAAATTCTGGCAAAGGCAAGTGTAAAAACCAACCTGCCTCGTCCGGAACAGGAGATCGCAGCTGATATGGCAAAGGTTGCAAAAGAGGCAGCGGAAAAAGCTGGTCTGACCATGGAGCAAATCGAATGGGTCGGCATTGGAACACCGGGCGTTGCGAACAGCGAAACCGGTATCATTGAATATTCCAATAACCTTGGTTTCTTCAACACACCAATGGTAAAATATATGGAAGAGGCACTCGGCAGACCAGCATTTATTGAGAACGATGCCAATGCAGCGGCTTACGGCGAATATGTAGCTGGTGCAGCAAAGGGGGCAAAGAATGCTGTCTGCATTACTCTGGGCACTGGCGTCGGTGGCGGTATTGTCATTGATGGAAAGATTTACAGTGGCTCCAACTTTGGCGGTGCAGAAATCGGACACACTGTAATCTCTGTAGATGGTCCGCAGTGTACTTGTGGCAGAAAGGGCTGCTTTGAGGTGTATTCCTCTGCAACGGGTCTGATCCGGATGACAAAGGAAGCGATTGCAGCACATCCGGATAGCATGATGGCAGAAGAGGAGCATATTAGTGGTAGAACCGCATTTGATTACATGCGGAAGGGCGATGCAACGGCAAAGGAAGTGGTAGACAAGTACATAAAGTACCTGGCTGCTGGCATCACCAATACTTTGAACATTTTCCAGCCGGATGTGCTGTGTATTGGCGGTGGGGTCTGCAATGAGGGCGATCCGCTGCTGCTGCCGATGAAGGAAATCGTAGCACGGGAAAACTATACCAGAAACTCGAAAAAGAATGCAGAAATTGTGATTGCAAAGCTGGGCAATGATGCGGGCATCATTGGTGCAGCCTTCCTAGGAAATGCACAGTAAGAATTTGTCTGCAAAATAAATGGATAGAAAAACCGGAAAACATCGTATTTACGTTGCTTTCCGGTTTTTCTGTTTTGGTTTGATATTTGTCAAAGGGGCATTTTGAAATTGTGTATTGTATCCATTATTCCCAATCTACGGATAAGCCCGCAGATTTTTTTGCATAATAGCTCAGGACTTGTACGGCATCTTCCACAGAAATGATACCATCATAATTTACATCACCAGCGGCGATTCCGCAAAATGTTTTGGAATTGACGGACAGGTTGGCAGAGCGTTTGGCATAATAAGTCAGGATAGAAACGGCATCTTCCACTGCTACTTGTTGATTTTGATCCACATCTCCGAGTCTGGCAAGAATCGGCTGATAAAAGTGATACCAAAGATTACAGTTTGTTTGTATAATGCTTTGATTTGACTCAAGTATAATATATTCTATCAGATTCACATCTCCGGAATCCACATAGCCATTTGCGTTCAAATCCGCATAAACACATTGCCGTGGAGAAAGAGACGTTGTTCCGTTCATATACTTTTGCATCATGTTAATATCAAATACATTGACGCTGCCATCAAAATTCACATCACCATATCGACTGGTGACGGGAACCCCTCCATATCGGCTGTACCAAGATAATTTAGAACGGGCGATAGATTCTGTATCTTTTTCCACATATATATTTGCTATGATATCAGAATCGGCACTATTTATGACACCATCCGCATTTAAATCAGCGTAGATTTTTTGTGTTGTGGTAAATGTTGCAGAGCCGTTTATATAGTTGTTTATGAGACTGATGTCAAATACATTGATACTGCCGTCGTTATTGACATCGCCATAATCACTGAGATTGACATTGATTGCAGATGTCGTGAGAGACAGACTGTTTATCAGCAAACAAGGCAACACAGCACACAGGGCAGCATATTTTTTGAATTGTTTTTTCATGAGAATGCACCTCCTTCCCAATTATAGTATATTTTATAAAAAATGTCAATCTGTTTTTGAAAAAGAACAGAAAAAGCAGCCACGGTGTAAACGGGGCTGCTTTTTTCAAAGAATGATAAAATCAATCATGCAAATAGGATTATCTATTTTGACGTGGATAAGGACGGCGTTCTGTAGTCAAACCAAGTAGATAGTCCACACTGGTATGATGTAAATGGGCTAATGCGATCAGAATTTGGGGCGGTATGGTACGCTGACCGGATTCATAGTAAGAATATGCACTTTGGGAAACATATAAAACAGCGGCAACTTGTGCTTGTGTCCAGTCAGCATCTTCTCTTAAATCTCGGATACGGGAAAACTTGTTCATCTTCATCACCTGATTCTCATTATAGCATGTTTTTTATTTTCTGTTGATAAATTGAACAAATTGTTCTAAAATAATATGAGTTTGATACACAAGTCTTATCCGCCGAACGGCGACTGCGGTCAAGCTGGCTCAGCTTGGCGGGGGTGCAGGGGGCGGCAGCCACCGCATTGTTCTAACGACATATGGTTGTGCTATTTAGAAAAATAACAAAACGGGAGTCGCCGCCCTGCTTTTAAAAAAGAAAGATAGCTTGCAATTATGTAAAACGTTTCCTAAAATAGGGCGGCGGCTTACCCAGGCGAACAGCGAAGTGTATTCGCCGGCACCGTTTAGAAAAGCTTTCCCTGGGAAACGCTTTCTGCACAGGATCAAATAAAATATTTATATGATTTTTTCTAAATTAAACGGTCTGAACGCCGCCGGCAAGGCTGGGGGACACCCCCAGCTTGCCTGTGTAGCGTCCATCGCCCCCGTTGCAGCCTTTTTACAAATTCGATTGGAATATTTTTTAGAAGGGCGATGGACGTTGACGGTTTTCCGTTTTCCTTGTACAAACTCGTTTTGTCCGCAGGGGGCAGCTTGCCCCCTTGCATCCCCTCGCCAAGCGGAATCCGCTTGACCATCGTTCGCCGTTCGGCGGGGAAACCAACTGCATGATTGAAAATGGATTTTCGTTTTAATTTGTCGTATGGTATTGCAATTTCCGGAAATAGCTGTTATAATAAGAAAATGTGATACGGCTTTTCGGCTGTATGAAAATTTAAAGAAACGGAAAGAGGAAACAATATGCCTGCAAATATCATTGTCGGTTCTCAGTGGGGAGACGAAGGAAAAGGGAAAATTATTGACATTATGGCATCTCGTGCGGAGGTTGTCGTGCGTGCAACCGGCGGAAATAATGCCGGCCATACCGTTGTCAACAACGGCGAGGTTTATAAGCTGCACCTGATTCCGTCCGGTATTCTGTATCCGGATACACTTTGCCTGATTGGTGCCGGTGTGGTATTGGACCCAAAGGACTTTATTTCCGAACTGGATGGACTGGAAAGCCGTGGAATCTCCACTGCCAACCTAAAAATTGACCCTCGTGCACATGTTGTCATGCCGTGGCACATTGCATTGGATGGACTCTCTGAACAGTTCCGTGGCAATTCGGATATCGGTACTACGAAGCGTGGAATTGGTCCGACCTATATGGACAAGTACGAACGCTGCGGTTTGCGGATGTATGACCTGGTACACCCAGAGGTGTTTGCCCAGAAGGCAAGAACCACAGGAGAACTGAAAAATAAGATTATCACTGCCGTTTACGGCGGAGAAGCTTTTGATCTGGATGCTGTCATTGCAGAATATACGGAATACGGTAAGCGGCTTGCTCCGTATATTGCCGATGTTTCCGTTCTGACCTACGAGGCAGACAAGGCAGGCAAAACCATTATGTTTGAAGGGGCACAGGCAACGCTGCTGGATATTGACTTTGGTACGTATCCGTATGTTACATCGTCTCATCCGATTTCCGCCGGTGCTTGTATTGGCAGCGGTGTTGGTCCGAAGATGATTACCAATATTATTGGCGTGGCAAAGGCATACACCACCAGAGTCGGAAAAGGTCCGTTTCCGACAGAATTGGATGATGAAATCGGTGATCTGATTCGGAATAAGGGCGGCGAATTTGGTACCACCACTGGTAGACCGAGAAGAACCGGTTGGTTTGATGCCGTAATTGTACGGCATTCTGTTCGCACAAATGGTCTGGATGGTTTGGCAATCAATAAGCTGGATACCCTGAGTGGTCTGAAGACTCTGAAAATGTGCGTCGGCTATGAGAAACCGGACGGCACGATTTTGAGAGATTTCCCGGCAGCACTGGAAGAACTGGCAGACTGCAAGCCGGTTTATGAGGAATTTGAGGGCTTTTCTGAGGACATCACCAGCTGTAAGACCTTTGACGAACTGCCAGAGGCGTGCAAGAAGTATATTGCAAGACTGGAAGAAGTCTGCGGTTGTAAGGTTGTGATGGTCGGCAACGGGCCGGATCGTTCGCAGATTCTGGAACGGTAAGATTGTACAATTGCAGGAAATGACAACGAAAAAGCACCTCTTTGCAGGTGCTTTTTTGCTGGAAACGGATGTAAGGAGGGATATAATTGGAAATTGTAATAATCCTATTGCTGCTGGTTGTGCTTGGTTTGCTGGTCGTATTGTTTTTTCGAAAACCACAGCAGCAGGCGGAGAACGGCAGCATGGATACTGCCCAACTGCAAAAGCTGCGGAAGGAATTGATTGCAGAAGTGCAGCAGAATATCCAGCTGCTGGGGCAAATGCTGGCGGAGAATCAGCAGCTGGCAGGGGAACAGCAGGCACAAAGAGTGCAATCCATGGCACAAAACGTGGCAGCCCAGTTGCAGCAGCTGGAACAGCGGCTTTGTACGATTGAGTTGACCAGTGGACAGGGAATGGAGCAGATCCGCCATACTGTGCAGAGCAGTTTGAACCGGATGCAGCAGGTACAATCGGATAACCTGGCAGAGATACAAGGTATGGTGGAGCAAAAGTTATCACAGACACTCGAACAAAAGGTACAGAATGCCTTTCAGTTGGTCAGCGAGCGGCTGGAAGCTGTGTATCGGGGGCTTGGTGAAATGCAGACATTGGCTGCCGGTGTCGGGGATCTGAAAAAGGTACTTTCCAATGTGAAAACAAGGGGCATTTTAGGAGAAGTCCAGCTTGGTGCAATTTTGAAAGAAATCATGGCACCGGAACAATATGCCTATGATGTCACGGTGAATCCCTATCAAAAAGTGCATGTCGAATATGCTGTTCGTCTGCCAGGTAACGACAAGGAGGCACCTGTTTGGTTGCCGATTGATGCAAAATTTCCAGGGGATACTTATGCGGCTTTGCGGGAAAGCATTGACAGCGGGGATCGCCAACGGATCGATGGGGCATACCGCAATTTGAAACAGGTCATCCGGAAATGTGCAAAGGATATTCATGATAAATATATTTGTCCGCCGTATACAACTAATTTTGCCATTTTGTTTTTACCGTTTGAGGGACTGTATGCAGAAGTGGTAAATCTCGGCATGGTAGAATCGTTGCAGCAGGAATTTCAGGTCAATATTGCCGGTCCCTCTACAATGGCAGCGATGCTGAATGCCTTGCAAATGGGCTTTCAAACACTTGCCATTCAGAAACGCAGCACGGAGGTCTGGCAGGTATTGCAGCAGGTACAGACAGAGTTTGACCGTTTTGCAGAGGTATTGCAAAAGACACAGCAGTCTTTGCGTCGTGCAGATACGCAGCTGGAACAGTTGGTGGGAACCAGAACCAGAGCGATTCAGCGACAGTTGGATGCCGTACAGCGGCAGAATTTGCAGGATTGAGAAGAAACGGACACTTGCCGCTGACAGCCTCCCACCGTTGTGTTATGAGAAAGATGGCACTTTTGAATGCTTTCAAGGTCGGAGAATCGTTGCACGCCACAGGCAAAAGCATAGCGTTTTCACCTGTGGCGTGCAAATCGTTTGATTTAGGAAAGAGACAGCAACAATTACGTACAATGCCGAAAATCTTTGTCTGTGAAAAACCTTGCAGTCACCAGTCCCAGCGGTAGGGAAACGACGATCAGGCAGGCTTTTGTCAGCCAGACCGCACCATTGCTGATGTCGTTTAATCCCATGTAGTAAATGCCACGGTACATGTATAACCCTGGAACCATGATGACAATTGCTGGAACCGTTAGAGAAATTCTCGGAAAACCAATTTTTTTCTTGACCGCAGAGGCAATGCATCCTGTGCAGAATGCACCGATGAATGCTGCAATTCCCATCGGCACGCCAGCCAGCTCTACCAGTTCCAGCCGAAGCGTGTTGGTCAGCATTCCAATCAGTCCGGCGGTAAAGGCGATTTTTCTGGGACTGTTGAACATAAGTGAAAAACCGTATACGCCGCAGAAACTGGCAAGAATGCGGAAGACAATCAATAATTCTGTTTGAATTTCCAATGGTTTAAAGTCGGCTGGCTGAAAGCGGAAGGCCATCGCCGTGACCCATCCGGTCATAGTGGCGGTCAGGATAATGAGAATGGCATAGGAAATGCGTTCCAACCCAGACCGCATATCCAGCTTGGCAAGGTCAATGCCGCCAGTGATCAGCGGAAATCCGGGAATCACAAAGAGCATGGCACAGATGTAACCTGCCTGATGCACTTCTGAAATGGAGAACAGCTGCTGTGCCAGTAGGATGGACAGCACATAAATGATACAAGCAGCCGCAACGCTGACAGCAACATTGGCAAGTAGGGAAAGCTTTCTCTCCAGCATTTGCTTTCGGATGAAGTTGCCAATCCCTGCCCCGAGAAAGGCACAGCACATTTCCACCAGACCGCCGCCCAGTAAAAAGGTAAAGGCACTACAGGCAAAGGCAGCAGCCAGTCCCAGTTTCCATGCGGAATAGTTGGCAGGCAGATCTCGGATTTGATCCAGCACCTCATGAATTTGTTTGACAGAACAGGCACATACCTTTTCCGGAAACTCTCGCATGAATAATTCCAGTTGCATGAGCTTGTGGGTATTGACTCCTGTATTGGGAATGGAGATGGACTGTGTGTAAGTATTGGTTTCCTCAATGCAGGTGTATGAAATGGATAGCAGTCCAATATCTGCGGAGCAGGTCAATCCAAGACATCTGGACACCTTGTTCATGGAGTTCCTGACACGCCATGCACTCGTTCCAACTGACAGCATCATCAGCCCGACTCGTCCAACCAGTGTGGCTTTTTCTTTGAGTGTGGCTTCTGTTGCAGGGATGCTGGCATCATCCTGCACAATGGCTTTCCAATGAATTGTCATATGCTGTTTTTTGAGTTTTGCCATGAAAGTATCCATTCCTTTCCAGTTTAAAAATACGGTAAAAACCGGCTTGCAACACATGGCACAGCAAGCCGGATTTTTTGTTTAATCCTCTTTATTTGGTGGCGTTGTAGGGGGTGTGGGGACATCTTTTTCTGTTTGTGTGATGGGATGAATATCGCCTTCCTCTTTGGATTCCTGTTGTAAAACAACGGAAATATTTTCCATGGAGGAGACCGCCTGTCCCTTTTGCGGATTCTTTTCGGATTGCTTTTCTTCCTCATCATGGTGCCAGTTTCGTTTCACAGTATCTGTGAC
>DYCW01000272.1 GCA_019417865.1 Ruminococcus sp.
GGGATATGTGGAAGGACTCTATCACTTGGTTGGCAGAGAAATATAAGAATGATGATACCTTGATTGGTTACGACCTCAAGAACGAACCGCACGGCAAACGGGGCTATAACGGCACAACTTGCCCGACTGACATTGCCAAGTGGGATGATTCCACTGATTTGAACAACTGGGCATATTCTGCAACAGAGTGTGCAAACTCCATTCTTGCAGTCAACCCGAATGCATTGATTTTTGTAGAGGGTGTAGAACAGTATCCAAAGACGGAAAAGGGTTATACTTATGACACTGCTGACATCTGGCAAGCTTCTGCTGATGTTTCTCCATGGTATGGTGCATGGTGGGGTGGTAATCTGCGAGGAGTAAAGAATTATCCGATTCGACCGGATTCTGGTACTAGCCAGATTGTCTATTCGCCGCATGACTATGGTCCGTCTGTTTATAACCAGACCTGGTTTGATAAGGATTTCACGGAACAGACTTTGTTGGATGACTACTGGTATGATACGTGGGCATATATCAATGACCAAGACATTGCACCGCTGCTGATTGGCGAATGGGGCGGTCATATGGATGGAGACAAAAACGAGAAGTGGATGACATTGCTGCGGGATTATATGATCAAGAATCATATCAATCATACATTCTGGGGTCTGAATCCAAATTCCGGCGATACTGGCGGATTGTTAGATTATGATTTTATGACTTGGGATGAAAAAAAATACAATATGTTTGAAGAATCCCTCTGGCAGACACAGGAAACCGGCAAATATATCAGCCTTGACCATGAAAAGCCGCTTGGCACAAACGGCTCAAGTGTGTCCTTGACGGAATTTTATACCTCCTATGCTTCTACAGAAGGCAGCAATCTGGATGGCGGTACCATAATTGGTGCAGATCATACCAAACCGACCACAGAGTCGACAAAGCCGACTACCACAGCCACCACAAAACAACCAGATGAAACCGTCTGTGGGGATAGCAACGGAGATAAAAAGGTAACCGTGGCAGATTTGGTCCTCCTGAATCGGTATTTGCTGAGAGTACCGTTCCTAGAAGACGTCGACTATGCTTTTGAAAATGCCGATGTCAATGCAGATGGTGTGCTGAATGTTGTGGATGCGATCCTGTATCGGCGGCATTTACTCGGAGAAATTACAACGTTTCCGGCAGAGTGACGAGAGGAAAAGGAGCTTTTGATGATGAGAGTTTACAAACGTTTGCAAGCTGCTTTGCTTGCCGGTATGATGGCATGTACCGCCATAGCAGCTTCGATTCCAACCATGAATGTTTTTACTGCACAGGCAGCCGACACCAATAACGATGACTGGTTACATGCTGTTGGCAGCCGTCTCTATGACAAGGATGGAAACGAGGTCTGGCTGACCGGTGCAAACTGGTTTGGATTCAATTGTGGTGAAAACTGTGTCCACTACCTGTGGAGTGCTGATGTGGACGACCTGCTTTCAGAAATTGCCGACCGTGGCATGAACGTCATTCGGTTTCCCATTTCGACAGAATTGTTGATTTCTTGGATGAATGGCACACCGAACCCGGTTTCGAGTGTCACTGCCACAAACAATCCGCCTTATTATACCATCAATGTGGACTTCTGTAATGAAGATGGCACGACCAAGAATAGTATGGAAATCTTTGATATTATTATGAAGAAGTGCAAGGATTACGGTTTAAAGGCATTCATCGACATCCACAGTCCACATACAGATAATTCCGGTCACAATTACAACTTGTGGTATGGAAAGGAAACAACAGATGGTACCATGGTTACTACAGATTTGTGGATTGAAACTTTGACATGGCTGGCGGAAAAGTACAGCAATGACGATACCTTGATTGGTTATGACCTGAAGAATGAACCGCACGGAAAAGGACAGGAAGGCGTAACTGCTGCTAAATGGGATGGTTCTACGGATGAAAACAACTGGGCATATGCTGCTACAAAGTGTGCCAACTCCATTCTTTCTGTCAATCCCAATGCGTTGATTTTCATTGAAGGGGTAGAGCAGTCCCTGAAGAGCGATGCCTATACTTGGGGACAGCCGGATTCCAAAACAGACCCACCATATATTCCGGCATGGTGGGGCGGCAATCTGCGTGGTGTCAAGGAATATCCGGTTGTGCCGGATTCTGGCACGAGTCAGATTGTCTATTCTCCGCATGACTATGGTCCGTCTGTTTACGATCAGACATGGTTCCAAAAGGATTTTGATACCCAATCTCTTCTGGATGACTATTGGTACGACACTTGGGCATATATCAATGATCAGGAAATTGCTCCGCTGCTGATCGGCGAATGGGGCGGTTTTATGGATGGAGGCAAGAACCAGAAGTGGATGGAACTGCTGCGGAATTATATGATTGAAAACCATATCAATCATACGTTTTGGTGCTTGAATACCAACTCTGGTGATACTGGTGGTCTTTGGAAAGACTTTGCTTTTGATCAGAAAACCAGTAAAACGACTATTACATGGGAAGAAGATAAGTATGCCCTGTTTGAACCTTCCCTCTGGCAGACACAGGAAACCGGAAAGTTTATTGGTTTGGATCATGAGAAAGCATTGGGGAATAACAATACCGGTCTTTCTCTCTCAGAATTTTATGCCTCCTATGCTTCTACGGAAGGCAGCAATTTGGATGGCGGTACCATAATTGGTGCAGATCATACCAAGCCAACTACAGAGTCAACAAAGCCGACTACCACTACAAAACAACCGGATGAAACCGTCTGTGGGGATATCAACGGGGATAAAAAGGTAACCGTATCAGATTTGGTTCTCCTGAATCGGTATTTGCTGAGAGTACCGTTCCTGGAAGACGTCGACTATGCTTTTGAAAATGCCGATGTCAATGCAGATGGTGTGCTGAATGTTGTGGATGCGATCCTGTATCGGCGGCATTTGCTCGGAGAAATTAAAACGTTTCCAGCAGAATCCTGATAGAAGGGGACGATCAACAATATGAAGCGAATGGATTACCTTTCATGGGATGCCTATTTTATGGGTGTTGCCCTGCTCTCTGCACAGCGAAGCAAGGACAACCACACACAGGTGGGAGCTTGCATTGTCAATCAGGAAAACAAAGTGGTTTCTGTTGGCTACAACGGAATGCCGACTGGCTGTAATGATGATGAGATGCCATGGGAACGAGAGGGCAGCTTTCTGGACACAAAGTATGCCTATGTTTGCCATGCGGAATTGAATGCGATTTTAAATCGGAATGCTGCCAGTTTGCGTGGTTGCCGTCTCTATGTTACACTGTTTCCCTGCAACGAATGTGCAAAGGCAATTATTCAAAGCGGTATTCGAGAAGTGGTTTATTTGGATAATAAATATGCAGATGCAGAAAGTACAAGAGCCTCGGTGCAGATGTTCCGGTTGGCGGGGATTTCCTGCCGTGCCTATGAACCCATGCAGAAAACAGTACAGTTGATGCTGTAATCCCAAAAAATGAAAAACAGATCACAACCTGCATCGCCAAGGAAACAAGGCGGTGCAGGCTTTTTGTTGTAAAAATTGACCAATGATATCCATGTTTTAGGAAAATCATTTTGTATATTTTTTAAAATTGGGTATGCAATGCCATGTGTATCATAAAAATCAGTAATTTTTCCTTCTTTTTTCTCATAATTCCTTTGCTTTTTTGCAGGAAGTATGGTATAATGGAATGGAAAGAATCTGCTTGCATAGAAAGGATTGACATACAGAATGCGTATACGGCACAAACCGTGGGCAAAGCCAGAACTGGAGGCGTGTCCGTTTTATATTTCCGAACCTAAAATATATACTGGAAACTGGAATGCTGCGTTTCCGGGAGAAAAGAAACCAATCCGGTTGGAATTGGGCTGCGGAAAAGGCGGTTTTATCGCACAGGAAGCCCCCGCTAATTTGGATTATCACTATATTGCAATGGACATCAAAAATGAAATGCTGGTTTTGGCAAAGCGAAAATTGGAAGCCGCCTATGCAGAAAAACAGATGCCGTTGGACAATGTTCGGATTTTTATCTGCAATTTAATGCAGTTTTCTGAATATTTTGCTCCGACAGACCAGATTGACCGGATTTATATCAACTTTTGCAACCCGTGGCCAAGGAGCAAACACAAGAAACGCCGTTTGACGCATCCACGGCAGTTGGAACAATACCGTTCGGTATTGAATGGGGAAATCTGGTTCAAGACGGATGATGATGATTTGTTTCAAGAGTCGATTACTTATTTTCAGGAATGTCATTTTGAAATTGTATTTCAGACTACAGATTTGCATAAGGAACCCAGTATCCAAAGTTTTCGCACGGAGCACGAGGCAATGTTTGAAGAAATGGGAAAAACCATCAAATTTCTGATTGCCCGTCCCATAATGCAGCAGGAATTTATCATGATATAGGAAGGGATCGCAGTTATGGATTTTACATGGAAAAACTCACAGCTTTTTCAAAAATTTTCTGAAATGACCGGAAAATCCGGCGTTGCATCCATGGAAATTATAGCAGACGGCACACAGGCAAATGAAAACCCTGCTGCCTCCTATCGTGGACTTGGCTGCATTTCTGCCAACAATGCCTCCCGTCTTCTGCTGGACTATAAGGTAGAGCATCCGAAGGAATACGAAGAAATCATGCGGCTGCTTTTTCAGAAAGACTATGGCATTGGGCTGTCTCATATCAAGCTGGAACTTGGTGCGGATGTCAATTCCTCAGCGGGAACAGAACCAGCAACCAAGCGGACAGCAGAAGAACATGCGGATGTGACTAGAGGAGCAGGCTTTCAGTTTGCAGCCGACGCCAAGGCAATCAATCCAGATATTACACTGGATTTGCTCCGCTGGGGGGAACCGGCATGGGTGGCAAGAGCCTTTACCGTCAGCCAGGAGCATGGCTTAAATGCCCGCTATACCTGGTATAAAGAAACGCTGGAGGCGGCTTATCAGGTTTACGGCTTAAAATTTAACTTTATCAGTGCGGATCAGAATGAGACGGACACAACCGATGAAGCATGGATTCTCTTCCTGCGGTATCGTCTGGATCATGAGAAAAAAGCCCCCTATGATTACCGGAAAATTAAGATTGTTGCATCCGATGAGGTCGGTACACGTAATGTGGCAGCACAAATGGTGGAAAATGCACCACTGCGAAATGCCATTGATGTAATTGGTCTGCATTATACTACATTCGGCGATTCGTACACCAATCTGCTGAATGAAGCCTATGGCAAGGAAATCTGGTACAGTGAGGGCAGTGCCCCCTGTAATTTATCGGAGTTGACCGTACAGGCAGATCAGTCCGGCATTGCTGGCAAGAATGGAGCCATTGATATTGCCAATCGGATTATCAATAGCTATTATAACGGTAAAATGTGTATGTATGAGTTTCGTCCGGCAATCGCTGCCAATTACGACGGTGTATATGATGCACCGCAACATCTGATTTGTGCACAGGAACCGTGGTCGGGACATTATCGGATGGACAGCGGGTTTTGGATGGCAATGCATTTCAGCCGTTTTTCCCCGAAGGGCTGGCTGTTTGTCAATGGAGCTTGTTACGGAGACGGCGAAGAAAATCATGCCATTGAAAACACCAGCAACAATTTTATGACGCTGGTTTCTCCGGATCGTTCTGAGATGACCATGCATTTTACCAACGAAGATCTCTTTCCCCGTACCTATTCGGTACAACTCAAGGATATGGGCTTTACAAACCGTACACTTTCCACGATTCTCACCACGGGTCCAAATGCCAATGAGGCATATAATGCAAATTGGTTTCGGCGTGGCAAGCCGGTGAAGCCAAGTCATAAGAACGGCGAAACCTATTTTATCAAAGTGCCGCCGCAGAGCATTATGACGATTACCACACTGGATACCAGTTGGGTCAATGGCGTGGAGACATTTTCTCGTACCATCCCCAGTCCAGAGAGATTGCCACTGCCATATCAGGATGCGTTCCAATATCGGGATGATGAAATTATGGTACGTGGTTGTGCACCAAGATATACCACGGATCAAGGCGGTGCATTTGAGTTAATTCATTCGGATCAGGATGGGGATATTCTCTGTCAACGAATTAAAAAGGGAAGTATTCCGACAAATTGGCGGTTTCGTGGCACACCCGAACCGATCACCTGTCTGGGGGATGACCGCTGGAGAAGCTACAGTGCAGAAATTGAAGTGCGGTTAGACAATCGGAATGCAGAAAATTATGCGGGGCTGGGGGTACGGTATAACTCTGCTGTCACCTGTGAAACTTCTTCCCGCTGTGGTTATACAGGGATTCTCTACGGGGACGGTCGCTGGCAGCTGCTGGATATGGACAATGTTGCAGCGGAAGGAAATTCCTATAAGGTTCGAGCAACCGACTGGAACAAGCTGAAGCTGTTGATTTTAGGAGATTCCATTTTCTTTTTCCTCAATGGTGATTTGCTGACAACCTATCGGCCGCAGTGTCCGATTAATTCCGGACGGATTTCTCTTTGCAGTGACTATGAGATGAACACCTTCCGAAATCTGCAAGTTCTGCCGATGCCGATTTTGCCGTTGTATGTCAGACGGGTGGATTGTTTCTCGGAGGAAATTTTTTATAATGATTATTGGGATATTTGTACAACAGAATCCTGCCGTTTCTATCATCGGACTTCCATGAAGGCACAGCCGCAGGCTGCCTTTTCGTGTCAGTTTACGGGTTCTGGCATTGCCGTGGTTGGTACTGCCAAAAATGCAGAGTTTCAGGTAATGCTGGATGGTGAGGTGCTGTATGAGACGCTATTTGTACCATACTGTGCACCACGGCAGACCTGCTTGACCATTGACCAGTTGAAGGTTGGTACCCATACGCTGCAAGTGACATTGAAGAGCGGGGAATTTAAATTAGATGTACTGGAAGTACCGGAAAATTATACATTGATGCCGGATATTCTGACTGTAACAACAGCGGCACAGGCAGCAGCAGAAGAACATGCATTTGCAGCAAAGCAAAAGGCACTTGCGAAGAAAAAAGCGGCTGCAGATGCAGAGAGAACCCTTCAGCAGGCAGTGCAGGCTTTACAGCCTAAGCCGGAACCGCAAAAACCAAATCCAGAGGAAGTATCCCCAAAAACGCAGCCATTCAAAGAGATGTTAGAGGCGGCGGAGGGAATTTCGCCGAAGGCAGCGATTGTAACGGAAGAACAGCCGGATTCTCAGGAAGTAACCGGGAATCTGGAGGAACAGACTGTGCAAAATGTTGCAGAACCCCCCGTAGCATTCCCGTTTTCGGAAGAGACTGCTGAACCAATTGTGCCGGAGCATTTGTCTGAGTCGGTTAAAATGTCGCCGACAGAACCAGTATCTGAAAAATCGGTGGAAACAGAATCGGCTGCGTCCCAAGCAGCAGAACAGGCAGCATATATGCAGCCCGAAACAACGGAAGAAGCACCTACCCCAACGACTATGACGTATATTGAAGAGGAGTGGGAGAATTTTTCAATGCCGCCACAGCCGACACCAAAGCCGGATGGAAAGACGACACCACAGAAAAAAGCGATTACTCCAACGCCATCTCCTGCACCAAAGACAGAGCCATTGCATCCGCCGGTTTTGAATGATGCAACACAGTCAAAACCATATCGGCAGAATTTTAATATTGATATTGATATCTGATCGTTTTGAAATCTGTACAGAGAATGAGAAAGGAATGTTATGAAGCTGGAAAGAGAACATTGGGAAACACTGTTTCATACGATACAAAAGCGTCTGCCGGCATCCCAGCAGCAGACGCTAGGAGCCATTCGATTTGCCATTCCGGTGGAATGGGAACAGCAGCCGCAGTCGGACAGTCTGCTGTATTGTCTGCTGCCGAACGGAACCAGTTCCGTCAGCGTGCAGTGTGTGGTGCCGGAATCGACCGATTACACGGATATGGATACACTGGAGGTTCTGTATGCCTTTGCAGACGGCATGAAGCAGGAACTGCATACCTATGGACTGACGGAGCAAGCAGAATATACCGGCACGTTGGGGGAGAGGACACCTGCCTATGGGATTCGGTATACTGTCACGGTAAATGGAACAGAGATGCCAAGCTGTACTATCCTATTTATGGTGGAGCATCGCATTTACTGTATTAGTTTTTCTGCTCAGACGGAAACAGATTTGTTTCCCTATGGCGTTGCCTTTCTGGAACAGCTGCATTTTGCAGAGTGAAAAGGATAGGATGATAAAAATGCTCCTTGTCCAATCTCTGATAGGGAGCATATATTTCTTAATAGGAGAGATACGATGAAAAAATGATATGATGAAGAATATGCGGTTACGATTACGGTGACAGGCTTTCTTCACAGGGACCATACAGAGCGATATTGTCGCAAAGGAAAATTTTTTGATTTAGATTAGATTTTTATTTTATCCAGCAATAAGACGGCTGCATGATTGTTCTGTGCTGCCGTCTTATTGTTAGATGTTCACGAGTAAATGAATATTGGATGATTATGCTTCCTTTTCAAACACCAAGTCCAATTCAATCATTTTGCCGCTTGGTCCAAACAGGGTTGGCACAAAACCGGCATAGTGATAGCCGTCCTCAGCATATTTCTGGATGATTGCCTGATGACCGGATAGTTCCGCTGTGGTTGCTTTCTTGTTTTCCAGAACAAGATGTTCAAATTTCACGTTCAATGTAGGTGCTCCTTTCTGTATCAATTCCGATGATTCGGTAATGTTATGATAGCATATCTGCCTAAAAAAGTCAATCTTCAAACAATAAAAAGCTGCTTTTGCACCAGTTGTCAAAAGCAGCTTTACGATGTAGGTATGTAGACCCCCTGCCAGTCGGCAGGGAGCTTTTTGTCTGGCGTTTCGGTTAGGAAAACTTAGCAGCCACAGCCACAGCCCGTGTTCAGGTTGTTATTGCAGCCACAGTTGCTGCCGCAGCCACCGCAGCAAACAAAGAACAGTACAATCAGAATGATGATCCACCAGCAACCGTTATTTCCTTCGCATCCACACATAATTCATGACTCCTTTTGTAAATTAAATTTGAAACAGGCGGTTTTTTGTCTGTTTCATAGTACATCATATGCAAAAGTCAAAAAAGGGTTCCTGCTTCGACAGATAATGCAAACGTTTTATGGCATACTAAAATCATATGAGACAAGAAAGGAATTTTGTGTATGCGATATACAGACGGGTTTACAGGAAAAGCCATTCTTGCTTTGAAAGAAGCAATCTGTGCAGCAGAAGAATTGGGACATACCTACATTGGCAGCGAACATTTGCTGCTCGGTTTGCTGGAAGAAGGAAGTAATGCGGCAGCAGCCATGCTGTCGGCACAGCGAATTACCACACAGCGGGTGCGGAATGCGTTGGTAGAACTGGTGGGAAGAGGCATTCCCGCACAGGTGCAGGAGGATTGTCTCACACCGGCACTCTGTGAAATTATGCAGCAGGCAAAAGCATTTGCAAAGGAAGAAAACCGCAGTCTTGCTGGTACAGAACATCTGTTGCGTGCGATTTTGCATACACCTTGCTGTACAGCAGTTGCGATTTTGAAAAAACTGGGCATCAGTCTGAACCAATTGGGGACAGCCTGTCGAGAGGAGACGAATTGTCACATTCGTATGGATTACCAGCGAACAGAACGCATTTCAAAAAAAGCCCTGCCGAATTTGTTTCAGTATGGCAAATGGATGACGGATCCGGCTTTGCTGCATCGCTATGATCCTGTGATTGGGCGGGAACAGGAACTACAGCAGATGATACAGATCCTTGCACGCCGGACAAAAAATAATCCTTGCTTGGTCGGAGATGCTGGGGTTGGAAAAACAGCCATCGTAGAAGGGGTTGCACAGAAGATTTTAAGAGGAGAAGTACCGGAAGCCCTGCTCCAACAGCATATTTTTTCGTTGGATTTGCCAGCTTTGCTCTCTGGTGCAAAGTATCGGGGTGACTTTGAAGAGCGGTTCCGGAATTGTTTGCAGGAAGCGATGCAGCACGGCGGTATTATTTTGTTTATTGATGAACTGCATACCATTGTGGGTGCTGGTGCAGCAGAGGGTGCCATTGATGCCGCCAATATGTTGAAGCCACAGTTAGCCCGTGGAGAAATCAAACTGATTGGTGCGACTACAACGGAAGAATTTCGCAAATACATCGAAAAAGACAGTGCCCTGGAACGCCGGTTTCAGCCTATCCAAGTATTAGAGCCGAGCACAGATGCTTGCTTTTCCATTCTCTGCGGACTGCGGGAGACGTATTCCAGTTTTCATCATGTCGAGATTCCGGATGCCATCTTGCGGCAGGCAATTGCCTGTTCTGTCCGCTATTTACATGATCGTTACTTGCCGGATAAAGCAATTGATTTATTGGATGAAGCGTGTTCCCGTGCCAGAATTCGATGTGAGCACAATCATGTGCAAACGCCAGTGGTGGAGGAAACAGATTTGGCAGAAGTGGTTTCCATGCGAATTGGAATTCCTGTGAAGAAAATTACAACTGCTCAGCAACAGCGTTTGATGACTTTGGAGCAGGAGTTAAGTCAGCAGATTATTGGACACACAGCGGCGATTCAACAGCTTTCTGCGGCTTTGGTGCGAGCCAGAACCGGTTTGCGGGAGGAAAACCGCCCGATTGGGTGCTTTTTATTTACGGGACCAACAGGCGTCGGAAAGACCGCATTGGCAAAAGCAGCAGCATTGCATCTTTTTGATGACAAAAACAGCTTGATTCGCTTTGATATGTCAGAATATATGGAAAAGCACACGGTTTCCAAGTTGATTGGTGCACCTCCTGGATATGTAGGGTATGATGAGGGCGGAACGCTCTGTGAGCGGGTGCGAAAACGACCGTATTGTGTGATTCTATTTGATGAAATTGAGAAAGCACATCCGGATATTTGCAATATTTTGCTGCAAATTATGGAAGATGGCGTATTGACAGATGCAAATGGTAGAAAGACGGATTTCACCAATGCGTTGTTAATTTTAACTTCCAATCTTGGCGGCGGAGAAAGCAAACCGCCGGCTGGTTTTCTGCAAACAGAAAATGCAGTCAGTGAAACCGCATTGCAGCGATATTTTTCACCGGAATTTTTAGGACGACTGGATGCGGTGATTCCTTTTCAGAAGCTGACGCAGGGACAGCTTTGCCAAATTGCAGAAAAGCAGCTGCAAAATTTGCAAAAACGGATGGAACAGCTGCATGTACAGTTGCACTTTACAGAGGCAGCCGTCAGACAACTTGCCGCTGCACCAGATACTGGACGATATGGTGCACGTCCCATGCGGCGGTATTTGACGGAACAGGTAGAAACACCGCTTGCACAGCGATTATTACAGCAGACAATTGCAGCTGGTGATCAGGTTTTGCTGTCAGCAAAAGAAAATATGTTTTTGCTGACCAAGGAAAATACAGCGGTGCATTCCGGTTAAAAAATAAAGGCGATTATGATGATTTCTTTCCATTCGATTGCAAAAAAATGCGAAAAAACTACCTGTGATAGATGTGGCATTTTGCGATATACTACTATTGCGGCGGAAACGCCGACAGAAATGCAGTTCTTGTTTCGGCAAGAGATGCAGATGAATTTGAATAAGAAAGGTGTTTTGAATATGAAGGGCGAATTTACGCAGAAGGGCAAAGAAGCCATGGAGCGGTTTAAGATGGAATCTGCCAACGAGGTTGGCGTCAACCTGAAGCAGGGTTACAATGGTGACCTGACTGCAAGACAGGCTGGTTCTATCGGTGGTATGATGGTCAAGAAGATGATCGATGCCTATAAGATGCAGTAACCGCAGCCATTCTGATTTCTTTTTTTAATATGGCAGTATGTTTCTTTTTTCTGCATAGCAGCGGTTTTCAACGAACAGGCTGAGAACGGATAAAGCGGCAAAAAAAGAAGATGTTGCAAAACAGCAGAAAAAGCCCCGTTCGATGGTACAAGATCGAACGGGGTTGCTGTTTAAAATTCAAATAGTGGAATATTACATATGTTTTACACGATCTGTCACTTCGGCACGTTTGGCATTATTGAATCGATCCAAAGTGCCAACCAGATAGCCGGTGATGCGGCGAATGCGTTCAAAGTTTTCCGGTGCAAACTGACAGCGTAAATCCACAAAATCACCGTCTACATGAATATCCAGCTGCTCAATTTTCCGGTTGGGATAGGTTTTTTGGCTGTGTGCGATATAGGCTTTGATTTCTTCCTCTGGAATGACACCGCCTGTGACATGAACCTGTATATTTTCGTATACCATTTTCAATCCTCCGTTTCTGAAGTGTGAATAGCATCTGCTTTTATTATTATAATACAATTTTGAGTTTTCTGCAAGGGAAAACGAAAATAATTTTCATTTAATAATAATTCCTATTTGATTTACTGCTTTCCGTGTTTTTGATGTTGCATTTTGAAAGAAGAACAGGCGAAAAATTTGTTTATTTTGATTGGTTATAAAAAATACAGTGCAACGCCGAAAAACACCGACATTACACTGTATTTTTAAAATAAACTTGGCGCAGAAAGAGGGATTTGAACCAAAAATAAAATTATAAAAATGCCCTATAATACGACCATTTATA
>DYCW01000273.1 GCA_019417865.1 Ruminococcus sp.
ATATATTAGTATACCACATCCTTTTCCGCCTGTCAAGAGAAAATGTAAAAATGCAAATGATTTTTCCTTTTCTGCTTGCAGGTGCTAATTTTTTTCGATTATAACGAAGGAGGTTTTTTCGCCTATGGTGAATGTAACGCCAAAGCAGTGTGGAAAAAATGTCAGAATGAACTTCGGAAAAATCAACGAAGTGCTGGAAATGCCGAACCTGATTGAGGTACAGAAAAATTCGTACCGCTGGTTTCGGGAGGAGGGCTTGAAAGAGGTCTTCCGTGATGTTTCTTCTATCACCGACTACAACGGCAATCTGGTTCTGAACTTCGTGGATTACCGGATTGATGACAAGCCGAAGTATACCATCGCAGAGTGCAAGGAGCAGGATGCAACCTATGCTGCTGCCCTGCGTGTCACGGCGACCCTCTGGAATAAGGAAACCGGCGAGGTCAAGGAAAGTGAAATCTTTATGGGGGACTTCCCGCTGATGACGGACAGCGGTACGTTTGTCATCAATGGTGCAGAGCGTGTCATTGTCTCCCAGCTGGTTCGTTCACCAGGCGTATATTATGCCTCTGAAAAAGACCGCACCGGTAAGGATCTGTTTAAAACCACTGTCATTCCGAACCGTGGTGCATGGCTGGAATATGAGATGGATTCCAACGATGTGGTCTATGTCCGGATTGACAAGAACCGGAAAATTGCACTGACGACCTTTATCCGTGCCCTGGGGATCGGTTCGGATGAGGAGATTTATGAGAAGTTCGGCGAAGATGAACGTCTGCGGCAGACGATTCTGCAAAAGGATGGCACCAAAAATACAGAAGATGCTTTGCTGGATGTCTACAAGAAACTGCGTCCAGGAGAACCGCCTACCGTGGAAAGTTCCCTGAACCACCTGAACATGCTGTTTTTCGATGCAAAGCGGTATGATTTGTGCCGGTTTGGTCGGTATAAATATAATAAAAAGCTTGGCATTGCCAGCCGTCTGGCTGGACATACCCTGTCCCGTCCGGTTGTTAACGAAATGACAGGCGAACTGCTCTTTGATGCCGGCACAACACTGACCTATGAACAGGCAGAGCAGATTCAGGAGGCTGGTATCAAGGAAGCTTTCCTGACTGTGGAATGCAAGGAATACTATGTGACAGAAAATGGTGAAAATGCCATCCGCTTTGTAGAGCGGGAGGTAAAGGTCATCGGTAACGGTATGGTAGATTTACAGCCATATGTACAGTTTGACATCCATAAGTATGAGATTAACGAAAAGGTTTCGTTTGCTGTGCTGCGTGAGATTTTGGAAAGTGCCTCCACACCGGAAGAAGTGGAGGAGCAGGTGAAGAAACGGCTGGATGAACTGATACCGAAACACATCATTCTGGATGATATTTATGCAACCATCAGCTATTTCCTGAATCTCTGCGAAGGAGTTGGTACAGTAGACGACATCGACCATCTGGGTAACCGGAGAATTCGTTCTGTCGGCGAATTACTGCAAAATCAGTTCCGGATTGGCTTTACCAGAATGGAACGGGTGATTCGGGAACGGATGAATGTACAGTCACAGGATATGGATGTGATTACGCCGCAGAGTCTGGTGAATATCCGCCCGATTACGGCTGCGATTAAAGAATTTTTCGGTTCTTCTCCGCTGTCTCAGTTCATGGATCAGAATAATCCGCTGGCAGAGCTGACGCATAAGCGGCGTTTGTCTGCATTGGGACCAGGCGGTCTGTCCCGTGACAGAGCCGGATTTGAGGTGCGTGACGTACACTATAGCCACTACGGCAGAATGTGTCCGATTGAAACACCAGAAGGTCCGAACATTGGTTTGATTTCCTATCTGGCAACCTTTGCAAGAATCAACGAATACGGCTTTATTGAAGCACCATACCGCCGGGTGGACAAGAAAACCGGCGTGGTAACGGATGAGGTAGTCTATATGACTGCCGATATGGAAGACAACTACATTGTCGCACAGGCGAATGAACCGCTGACGGAAGATGGTCACTTTGCAAACAGTAAAGTGGCTGCCCGTTACCGGGAACAGATTCTGGAAGTCGAGCAGGAGCGGATTGACTTCATGGATGTTTCTCCGAAAATGGTAGTTTCGGTTGCTACTTCTATGATTCCGTTCTTGGAAAACGATGACGCAAACCGTGCTCTGATGGGCTCTAACATGCAGCGTCAGGCAGTGCCGCTTCTGAAGACAGAGCGTCCGTTTGTCGGAACTGGTATGGAGTATAAGGCAGCGGTGGACTCCGGTGTCTGCGTACTGGCACCTTGTGATGGTGTGATTACCTCTGTTTCTGCGGATTTGATTACACTGCTTTCCGATGAAACCCATAAGGAACTGACGTTCAAGCTGGAGAAGTTCAAGCGTTCCAACCAAGGGACCTGTATCAATCAGCGTCCGATTGTGGATGTGGGTGAGCGTGTCACAAAGGGACAGGTGCTGGCAGACGGTCCGTCTACTTCGGACGGCGAGATCTCCCTTGGTAAAAATGCGTTGATTGGCTTTATGACATGGGAAGGTTATAACTATGAGGATGCTGTTCTATTGAATGAGCGTCTGGTGCGGGAGGATGTCTTTACCTCCGTTCACATTGAAGAATATGAAATTGAATGCAGAGATACCAAGCTGGGACCGGAAGAAATCACCCGTGACATTCCGAATGTCGGCGATGATGCCTTGAAGGATCTGGACGAAAACGGTATCATCCGTGTCGGTGCAGAAGTACATGCCGGTGACATTCTGGTTGGTAAGGTTACCCCGAAGGGGGAAACCGAGCTGACCGCAGAAGAACGGCTGCTGCGTGCGATCTTTGGCGAAAAGGCGAGAGAAGTCAGGGACAATTCTCTGAAAGTGCCGCACGGCGAAGCGGGTATTATCATTGATGTAAAAGTCTTCACCAGAGAAAACTGCGAAGAGTTGTCTGCTGGTGTCAATAAATTGGTTCGCTGCTATATTGCACAGAAGCGGAAGATTTCTGTCGGCGATAAGATGGCTGGCCGTCACGGAAATAAGGGTGTCGTTTCTCGTATTTTGCCGGAAGAGGATATGCCGTTCCTGCCGGACGGCACACCGCTGGACATCGTGCTCAATCCGTTGGGCGTACCGTCCCGTATGAATATCGGACAGGTACTGGAAGTGCACCTTGGTATGGCAGCAAAGAGTCTTGGCTGGCATGTTATGACGCCTGTCTTTGACGGTGCACACGAAGATGACATTCGGGAATGCTTCCGGGAAGCAAACCGCCGGAATGAACCGCACCGGAATGATCCGTTTGAACTCAAGCCTATGGATAAGGTCATTAACCCGAAGGCTCTGGAAATGTGCGAAGACGGTAAGTTTACCCTGTATGATGGTAGAACTGGTGAAAAGTTCGATAACCGTGTTACCGTTGGTTATATGCACTATCTGAAGCTCCACCATCTGGTAGACGAAAAGATTCACGCTCGTTCCGTTGGTCCGTATTCTCTGGTTACCCAGCAGCCGCTTGGTGGTAAGGCACAGTTCGGTGGACAGCGGTTCGGTGAGATGGAAGTATGGGCACTGGAGGCTTACGGTGCAGCATACACCTTGCAGGAAATTCTGACGGTGAAGTCAGACGATACCGTTGGCCGTGTCAACACCTATGAGGCTATCGTAAAGGGACAGAATGTACCGAAGCCGGGGATCCCGGAATCCTTTAAGGTGTTGATCAAGGAGTTGCAGTCACTGGGGCTGGATGTCAAGGTACTGGATGCTGCACAAAATGAAATTGATCTGCGGTCCAACTTTGATGAGGATGATGCAACACCGCAGCCGGTTTCCTTTGCGGACGAAGATGATGCAATGGATGTCGGCAGCTATGATGGTGCACAGAAAGACTTGGATGATGCCGGAATGGGATATGCGGATGAAAAAGAGCCAAGTGATGCGGACTTGAATGCGGACAATGCACCGTTTGACGATGATGAGGAGGATTATCTGGATGATGCCATGGCAGATACAGATGATTACGATCCGTTTGATGATGACGAAATTTAAGTATTACCATGTATGAAAATCTCGTGAAACAATGCAGGAGGGTACTGGTTTGGAATTTAATACATTTGAATCCATAAAAATTGGACTTGCTTCACCGGAACGGATTCGGGAATGGTCTTACGGTGCAGTCACACGGCCGGAAACCATCAATTACCGGACGCAGAAGCCGGAACGGGATGGCTTGTTCTGCGAACGGATTTTCGGACCGACAAAGGACTGGGAATGCCATTGCGGAAAGTTTAAGAAAATTCGCTTCAAGGGGAAAGTCTGCGATCGCTGCGGTGTAGAGGTGACACGGGCAAAAGTACGCCGGGAACGAATGGGTCATATTGAACTGGCAGCACCGGTTTCTCACATCTGGTACTTTAAGGGAACACCGTCCAGAATCGGACAGATGTTGGAAATCTCGCAGAAGAGATTGGAAGAAGTACTATACTTTACAAAATATATTGTGCTGGATCCGGGGAACACGGATCTATTCAAAAAGCAGTTGCTGTCAGAAAAGGAATATCTTGCCTGCCGGGAAAAATACGGCGATGAATTTGAGGCAGCAATGGGGGCAGAAGCCATTAAAAAGCTGCTCTGCGAAATTGATTTGGATGCCCTTTCAAAAGAACTGAAGGAAGAACTGGTCGGATTGAACTCCGGTCAGAAGCGGCTGAAGCTGTTGAAACGGCTGGAGATTGTAGAAGCCTTTCGGCAGTCTGGTAACCGTCCGGAGTGGATGATTCTGGACGTTGTGCCAGTGATTCCACCGGATATTCGTCCGATGGTCATGCTGGACGGCGGACGCTATGCCACTTCAGACTTGAATGATTTGTACCGCCGTGTGATCAACCGGAATAACCGGTTGCAGCGGATGCTGGAACTGGATGCACCGGACATTATTGTCAGAAATGAAAAGCGGATGCTACAGGAAGCTGTGGATGCTCTGATTGACAACGGCAGACATGGCAGACCGGTTACAGGACCGAACAACCGTGCCCTGAAATCCCTGTCGGATATGCTGAAAGGTAAGCAGGGACGATTCCGTCAGAACCTGCTGGGAAAACGTGTTGACTATTCCGGTCGTTCCGTTATCGTAGTTGGACCGGAACTGCGGATGTACCAGTGCGGCTTGCCGAAGGAAATGGCTCTGGAACTGTTTAAGCCGTTTGTTTTGAAGCGGCTGGTCGATACCAAGGTCATTGCTAATATTAAGAGTGCCAGAAAGATGGTGGATCGTGCCTCTTCAGAAGTATGGGATGCATTGGAACATGTAATCAAGGGTCATCCGGTTTTGCTGAACCGTGCACCTACGCTGCACCGTTTGGGGATTCAGGCATTTGAGCCGGTACTGGTAGAAGGTCGTGCCCTGAAACTGCACCCGTTGGTGTGCTCTGCATTTAATGCGGACTTTGACGGGGATCAGATGGCAGTGCATTTGCCGCTGTCTGCGGAAGCACAGGCGGAAGCAAGATTCCTGATGCTGGCAGCGAACAATTTGCTGAAGCCGTCTGACGGTCGTCCGGTTGCTGTTCCGACACAGGATATGGTATTGGGTTCTTATTACCTGACCATGGAAAAAGAAGGCGAAAAGGGCGAAGGAAAAATCTTCCGAGATGTCAACGAGGCACTCATGGCTTACAACGAGGGCGACATTTCCATTCATGCCAAAATCAAGGTGCGGATTACCAGGGACATCGGTGACAAGCGAGTTTCTCAGATTATTGACTGTACGGTTGGCCGTCTGATTTTCAACGAGAATATTCCGCAGAATTTAGGCTATGTGGATCGTACAGATTCGAAGCATCAGTTTGATTTGGAAATTGCATTTCTGGTTGGCAAGAAGCAGCTTGGTCAGATTATTGATCGCTGCATTAAGATTCACGGCACAACAACAACTTCTGAAGTACTGGATAAAATTAAGGCGACTGGCTTTAAATACTCTACTAAGGCAGCCATTACTGTTGCGGTTTGTGATGCTATTATCCCGAAAGAAAAGAAGGATATTATTGCACAAGCCGATGCAGAGGTTGCAAATATCAATACACAGTATGCCTATGGTTATATCTCCGCTGCAGAGAAGTCCAAGCGGTTTATCGAGATCTGGAATGGTGCAACGGAAGACGTTACCAAGGCACTGCAAAGTGGTTTGGATCGTTATAACCCCATCTTCATGATGGCGGACTCTGGTGCCCGTGGTAGTATCAGTCAGATTCGTCAGTTGGCTGGTATGCGTGGTTTGATTGCCAACACATCTGGTGCGACCATTGAGATGCCGATTCGTTCCAATTACCGAGAGGGTTTGAACATCCTGGAATACTTTATCTCTTCCAGAGGTGCTAGAAAGGGTCTGGCAGATACCGCATTGCGTACCGCTGACTCTGGTTACCTGACCCGTCGTCTGGTTGATGTTTCCCAGGATGTTATCATTCGGGAACAGGACTGCGGTACAACAGAAGGTCTGGAAATTTATGAGATTCGCAACGGAAGTGAATTGATTGAACCGTTGGCAGAACGTTTGGTTGGTCGGTATTTGACAGAAGATCTGCGGGATCCTGCAACGGGTGAATTGATGATTTCTAAGAATAAAATGCTCACAGATGTGGATGCAAAACGGATTACAGAAGCTGGCATTGAGCGGATTTCCATCCGTTCTGTTCTGACCTGTCATGCAAAACAGGGCGTTTGTGCAAAGTGTTATGGTGCAAACCTGGTAAACGGAAATCTGGTTTGTGTCGGAGAGTCTGTCGGCGTTATCGCTGCACAGTCCATCGGAGAACCGGGTACACAGCTGACGATGCGTACATTCCATACGGGTGGTATCGCATCGGCAGAAGATATTACACAAGGTTTGCCGCGTGTCGAGGAATTGTTTGAGAGCAGACATCCGAAGAATGCCGCTATTTTGGCACGATTGTCCGGTACCGTTCATATTGAAGAGGTAAAGACGGCAAGAACTGTGATTGTTACCAATATGGTCAGCGGGGAATCAGAATCCTATCCAATTCACTATAACCTGAAGATTCGGGTTAGAGAAGGGGAAGAAATTGAAAAGGGTACCCGTTTGACAGAAGGGAATATCTTCCCGGGCGATATTTTGGCTGTATTGGGTGTACACGCTGTACAGGATTATATTATCAGCGAAGTACAGAAGGTTTACCGTTTGCAAGGTGTTGATATCAACGATAAGCACATTGAAGTTATCGTTCGGCAGATGCTGCGAAAGGTTAAGGTCGAAGAGGCTGGCAGCAGCTATTTGTTGCCGGGTACGCTGATTGACAAGCGGAAGGTGGAAAACATCAACGAAGCATTACAGGAACGCATGACAAATGGGGAAACGGATATAGAACTGGTTACTACAACGCCGGTACTGCAAGGTATCACAAAGGCTTCCTCTAGCTCTGACAGCTTCCTGTCTGCAGCTTCCTTCCAGGAAACCACAAAGGCACTAACCGATGCCGCTATTCGTGGTAAGAGTGATATGTTGTACGGTCTGAAGGAAAATGTGATTATTGGTAAGCTGATTCCTGCCGGAACTGGTATGGACGTTTATAATGATGTACGTCTGCAAAAGAATGAATCTCATTCAGAATATCTGTCACATCACATTACACCGCTTCCGTAATCGATAAGGAAGGCATAGGGATACCGCACTGTATGTTGTATGCAGTGCGGTACCTTTATATCAGTAAGCAGAAATGCTACGAATACGGCAAGAGAAAGTAGAGATGTCTATGAAACAATATATGATTGGCATTTTTTGTGTGTTGGCACTACTTTTCAGCTGCGGACTACCGGCAGCGGCAGAGGCCACAGCAGTGTCTTCAGAAGTGGCAGTAGAAACAGAATCGGATGGAAAGACCGGAGAAGTGTGGATGGTACTTGGAATTTTTACCATAACAGCGGGGATTACAGCGGCATCTGTTGTCATTCTAAAGCGGAAAAAGACAAAGGCAGTCGAAAAACAGAAGACAGATAGTGAGGAAAAAAACCAATCGTGAACCATTCTATTCCCTGCATGCTGTCTTCCGTCAGGAAAAAAATCACGTTTCGCTGTGGCGGAACAGGAAAGGAAGTGCATTTGCTTTATGGCAGATTATACAGGGCAGTCCTGTTTTCATTGTCAAAAGCCGTTTCAGCCGGAGGATGATATTGTTGTTTGTCCGGAATGCGGTACACCGTATCATCGTGCCTGCTGGCAGGAGACGGATCACTGTACCAATGTGCAATTGCATGAAACCGGCGGTAGCTGGAAACCGGTGCAGCAGGAATCTCAAGCGGCTGCGACCGAAGAAACAAGACGTTGTCCAAGATGTGGTACAGATAATCCTATGCAACAGGCGTTCTGTGGACATTGCGGTATGATTTTAAAGGAAACAGAATCAGCAGATGCATCACAAAATGCATACCAGCGTCAGAATGTCGGTGCAGAAGATGTCTGCTGCGGATTGGATCCGAATGAACAATATGAGGGAGAACGGTTAGAAGACGTTGCCAACTTTGTATGTACCAATACGATTTACTATATTCCTATTTTTAAAAAATTTCGGGAGACAGGTTCTAAACTCTCTATGAATCTCATCAGTGCACTGGTTCCGCATTTTTATTTTGCCAGTCGGAAAATGTGGGGCATGACCTTTCTGGTGATTGTTGGTTTTTTACTGCTGGATCTCCCCTCTGAACTATATTCGTTTGTGACAGATGGGGACATGCTGATTTCTAACCTGCGATCTATGCAGGAGAGTATGGGGAGTCTGTACAGCAGTGTTTTTGATGAGATCATTCGACAGACAGAGGCATTCTGTCATATCCTCCAGCCGCACGAAACTGTGATTCGATGGCTGCATGTGATTTGTATGTATTTGAATTTTGCAGTGAGAGTGCTGCTGTTTGCATTTTCCAACTATATCTATTACCGCTTTGTATTGCGGAAAGTGCGGAAAATCCGTGCAGAGGATTTGCCGGTCAGTATGCAGAAAGATAAACTACGGATGATGGGTGGAACAAACTTCTGGTTTATTCTGTTGGCCATTCTGGTACAGTACAGCGTGCGTGTGCTGTTTTCTGCGTTGTTTATTCTGGGAATCAATCTGGCGTTTTAAAAATTTTTTGCAGAAACCGGAAAAAATGCTTGACAAAAAAAACGAAATTTGATATAATAGATTCGTTATCCTTGCTTGCATTTTTGCAGGCGAAATCCAGAAGGAGGTGTTTTTACGTGGCAAAGTTGAATGCAAAGTATGAGCTGATGGCAGTTTACAGCCTGGCAAACGGCGAAGATGCTGTGAAGGAACTGGTAGAAAAGTTCAAGAGCAAGATCGAAGCATCTGCCACACTGGACGAAGTGAACGAGTGGGGCAAGCGGAAGCTCGCATACCCGATCAACGATGAACCGGACGGCTACTATGCACTGTATACCTTTACAGCAACACCGGATTTTCCGGCTGAGTTGGAGCGTGTCCTGAACATCACAGACGGCGTTCTGCGGTTCCTGGTAACGGTTGTAGAATAAGCCATCTTTTATAGAACGGGAAATTTAGCGTCATTTTAAATGGAAAGGAATGAATGTTGTGCTGAATAGGGTCATTTTGATGGGCAGATTGTGTGCGGATCCAGATTTCCGGCAGACACAGAATGGTGTTGCAATGTGCAGAATTCGGGTTGCAGTGGATCGTGGCTATACCTCCAAAAGTACTGGCGAGCGGCAGGCTGATTTTATCAATGTCATTTGCTGGCGGCAGCAGGCGGAGTTTGTAAGCCGTTATTTCCGCAAGGGATCCATGATCATTGTGGAAGGTAGACTGCAAAATGCAGATTACACGGATGCAAATGGTGTGAAGCATTATTCGATGGATGTACAAGCGGATACGGTTTCGTTTGGAGAAACCAGAGCAGCAGCTCAGGCAAACGGCAATTATACTGCCCCAACCAATCAAAGTGGCTATCAGTATCAGACACCGCAGTATCCGCAACAGCCAGCTGCTCCACAGCAGCCGGTACCGCAGGCAGCACCACAGCCAGCGGCAGCTGCACCGCAGCAGAACAATTCCGTTCCGATCCAGCTGGGCGATTTGAGCGATTTTGAAGAAATCCTCAGCGATGGCGAAGTACCGTTCTAATGCAGAAAAGAAAAACGAAAATTGCATTTGCGGTTAGGAGGAAAAGACCATGGAAAGAGCACCAAGAATGGGTACAAAAAGACCAAGAAAAAAGGTTTGCATGTTCTGTGTGGACAGAGTCGATGTCATTGATTACAAGGATATTGCAAAGCTGAGAAAGTGCATGACAGAGCGGGCAAAGATCCTGCCGAGAAGAGTCACCGGCACTTGTGCATATCATCAGCGGAAGCTGACCACTGCCATCAAGAGAGCAAGACACGTAGCACTGCTGCCGTATGTAAGCGACTAAGCAGAACTTGTGTTCGATAGAGAAGGACGTTCCTTTGTAAGAGGGAACGTCCTTTTTGTTTGTAGTTAAAAAGCCACCAGTGCGGGAAACACGGATGGCTTTTATTGTAGAAAGATGATATTTATTCTGTTTCTAAGTAAGTATATCCTGCTGTCATGGAATCTGAGAACTGCGGTACCGTTTGTGCCATATCTCCGAAACACATATTTTCTGTATAGATATAGTCGGAAATGGTACCGTCTTCTGCATAGCCTTCAAATTGCATCCAGACACCAGTTTCCTGATCCACTAAAATTTCAAATGTGGAAACACCAAACCGATCGCCATAAGAGGGATCAGCGATTCCTTGCACAATGGCACAGGTTCTTCCCTGTACTTCTTTTGTATCAATGATTTCCCAGTTATCAAAGTTTTCTAAATAACCGATACTGATTTCTTGTGGAATAAAACAACCACCCAATTCATGTGCACCTGTTGGATCCCAGCCCAGTGTACCATAAAAGACTGCTTCTGCATTCGCACTGTCAGCGGTCATCACATCGGTTTCAGATGGATAGGCATTTGGAAAGGTTTGAGCAGCCAGAGACAATTCACAGGTTTCTTCTGTGTATGTGTTTTCTGCATTGCCTTTTTCATCGAATAACCGAATGCAGTCTGTACCATTGGTATAGGTTTTTACATTCTGGATACAAGTTGTATCATCTTCGGAATCAAATTCATTGACATCTGCATAGTACTGTCCATTTATAAAATCAAATGAAAATGTGCCATGTGTGATAGTAGGGTAATTGCAGCCATTTCGCAGAACAACAGATCCAGAAATCTGGTTCAGATATTCGAGTGTGTTCAGGCATTTGTAGTAAAGTTGTGCTTGTGTCAAAACTTGCGGTTCGATAACAGGTTCTGTTTGCAGTACAATGGTCTCAGCAGAGATTTCACCATTTAAATTAGTGGTGGATTCCGTGCTGCTGCAAGCAGTACTAAAGAGCAAAGCAGCGAGTGCTGGAATGGCAAAAAAACGAATGTTCCGATTCATTTTCATTGATTATCAACCCTTTCATAAAAGCCGCTAATAAGTATAATTCTTACAATTTTATTTTATCTTATTTTTTTGTAATAGTCAAGTAAATTTCATTATAATCGCTTATTTTTGTATAATTGAACAAATATGGAAAAATTTTTTGTTTAATTTAAACATGAAACATACAATTAAATAGTATCTGTTTTTTTATAAAAATCAGACGATTACAAGCCACTTAAAATAAAAATAGATTTCCTTGTTTCTTTTTTCAAACAACGCTTGATTTTTTCTGTGGCATGACGTATAATAAAAAGGAACGTGTTTCGACCCAACATCCACAAGGAGTGCTGCTGTGTTATGAAAAAGAAAAAATCTGTCCCCCCGACCATGCCGGAATATACAGGACGATACCCTCGGCCAAAGCTTCGCTTTCGACTGCGAACCGTCTTTTTTATCTTTTTATTTTGTCTGCTTGGAGGGCTTGTTTTGTATCTGCTTGGTATCAATTTTAATTTGTTTTCGTACTAAAAGAGAAAAAGAATTGTTTTTCTCTTTACCTATTGACATTCTGAAAAAAATGCGTTATACTGGATAGGCAGCCATAAAGTACAATATACATTGTTACTTTATCGGCTGCACTACTATATTTTGTATGTTAAGGGGAGCGTATGCACTTATGATTACATATATCGTCAAGCGGGACGGCAGACGGGTGCCGTTTAATATTGGAAAAATTGCCAATGCTGTCTTTCGTGCGGCACAGTCTGTCGGTGGAACGGATATGGATACCGCAATGGACATCGCTGTGAAAACTTGTGAGCTGTATGAGCAGCTGCATGGCAAGAAAGAACCGACGGTAGAAGAAATTCAGGATCTTGTTGAGAAAGAGCTGATTGAGTGCGGTCATGCACAAACCGCTAAGGCATATATTTTATATCGCTATGAGCGAACCAGAGATCGGGAAATCAAGTCCAATCTGATGCAGATTATGCATGAGCTGACATTTGATTCCGCCAAGGACAGTGATATTAAACGGGAGAATGCCAATATTGACGGCGATACCGCTATGGGTACGATGTTAAAGTATGGCTCTTCTGCTGCAAAAGAATTTTATGAAATGCGTGTTTTAAAGCCAAAACATGCAAAAGCACACCGGAATGGTGATATTCATATTCATGATTTGGATTTCCTAACGCTGACCACAACCTGCTGTCAGATTGATTTGATTCAGTTATTTGATCACGGCTTTTCCACTGGTCATGGTTTCCTGCGGGAGCCAAATGATATTTCCAGTTACTCTGCACTGGCGTGTATCGCCATTCAGTCCAATCAGAATGACCAACATGGCGGACAAAGTGTACCAAACTTTGATTATGCCATGGCTGGCGGTGTCAAGAAGACATACCGGAAGCGGTATTTGCAGAATGTTGCAAGAGCGTTGGAACTGCTGACGGAAATAGAACAACCAGAGGCATTTGTAAAAAACTATGCAGCTGTCATTCAGAAGGAAACCGGTTTGATTCCATGCCTTGCGAATGACAATGGATATCAAGAAGCAGAGGCAGAAAAACTGGCAGAAAGGCTCACAGCTGACCAGATTGCAACTGTGCAGGCATTTGCAAAAAAGAATGCATACAAGGAAACCAATCGTGCGACCTATCAGGCAATGGAAGCCCTGATCCACAACCTGAACACTATGAACAGCCGTGCCGGTGCACAAACCCCGTTTAGCTCTATTAACTATGGTACAGATACCACACCGGAAGGTAGAATGGTGATTGAAAATGTGCTTCTGGCAGAAGAAGCTGGTCTTGGAAACGGCGAAACACCGATTTTCCCGATTCATATTTTCAAGGTCAAAGAGGGCGTGAACTACAACAAGGAAGACCCGAATTATGATATGTTCAAGCTGGCTTGCCGGGTTTCGGCAAAACGGCTGTTCCCCAACTTTGCCTTTCTGGATGCACCATACAATTTACAGTATTATAAACCAGGTGACTATCGAACAGAAATTGCCTACATGGGCTGCCGTACCAGAGTCATCGGCAATGTATACGACCCGACCAGAGAGATTGTAACCGGCAGAGGCAATCTGAGTTTTACCTCTATCAATCTGCCACGGCTTGCCATCCAGTCGAAAGGCGATGTAGATTTATTTTTCAAAAAGCTGGATAGGATGATGAATCTAACCATCGAACAGCTGACGGATCGTTTTCAGATTCAATGTCAGAAGAAGGTGCGGAACTATCCGTTCCTGATGGGACAGGGCGTATGGCTGGATTCGGAAGGGTTGGGATCGGATGACTCTGTTGCAGAAGTACTCAAGCATGGTACGCTGTCCATTGGTTTTATTGGATTGGCAGAGGCATTGAAAGCATTGATTGGCAAGCATCACGGCGAAAGTGAAGAAGCACAGCAGCTTGGTCTGAAAATTATACAGACGATGCGTGATCGCACGGACTTGGAATCCCAGAAAACTGGCTTGAATTTCTCTGTTCTGGCAACACCAGCAGAGGGATTGTCCGGACGGTTTGTGCGGATGGATCGGGAAAAGTATGGCGTCATGGAAGGAATCACGGATCGGGATTACTACACAAACTCCTTCCATGTGCCGGTATACTATCCGATTCGTGCAGTGGATAAGATTCGACTGGAAGCACCATATCATGCACTGACCAACGGCGGACATATCAGCTATGTGGAAATGGACGGTGATCCGGTGCAGAATGTATCTGCCTTTGAGAAGGTGATTCGCTGCATGAAGGAAGCGGGCATTGGATATGGTTCCGTGAACCATCCAGTGGACAGAGATCCCTGCTGCGGCTTTACCGGGATCATCGGCGACAGTTGTCCGCAGTGCGGCAGAAAAGAACAGACCGGAGATGTGAGCTTTGAACGCATTCGGCGGATTACTGGTTATTTAGTTGGCACATTGGATCGATTTAATGATGCTAAGCGTGCGGAAGAGCATGACCGTGTAAAACATGCACTATAACATAATGTAAGTTTGACAAATCAGGTTCATTTACTGGACAGCGAACCTTGGCGAACCGTAGCGTTTTTGCCAGCATGGTTTATGATTGGAAGTGATAGAATCATTTCTGTTCTAAAAATATCTTTGAGGGGACGGATTGGATATGAAAACAACAGATGAAAGCACAAACGCTGTAGAAACGCCCGCTGAGCCATTTTGTGCAGATAAGGCAAAGTGGCAGTGGCATTCTGCTGTGGAATGTTACTGCGAACAGTTCCATAAGGAACCAGATCAGCTGACGGACGAAGACGAAATCATCGTCTGGGAATTTGCCGGCAATCACATCGCATTCTTCCTCACATGGCTGATTCGCCACGATTTTTTAGGAGAAATCCATCTCAATGCAGATGAATCCCCTGCGATTGAAGCTGTGAAACAGAAAACCATGACCGGTGCTGCATTCTTCAGTCAATATTGTGACATGGTACTTTGCAGAGAAGATATGGCGCAATGTATTTTGCCATTTGTGGATGCCTATTATGAAACAAATTATTTAAAGGATTACGGGGATTACATGCAGGAGAAAACACTTTCTGTTGCCTTTTCATGGGAGGACTATGCGGCATTTGAACCCATTTTAGAGGAACGTTATGCAGCATATTGTCAGGAGCATAATTGAGCAGTGTCAGCATGCAACAAATGAATCGGAATCGCAATACGATGCATATGAGTACGAATGCGGGCGATTTTCCACCCCAAACGAAACAGGAAATTGCAGAACAGATCCGAAAAAGTGCTGCTTTGCCGTTGGATGAAATTTGGATCAGTGGGGAAACGGAATATCCCTGTCTTGCCATTTTAGTGCATGGTGCGGACGCCTGCCTTACTTATTTTGAAACAGAAGGTGTCATGTGGCTGTCCTATGGAGCAGGTCAGAAACCGCTTTCTTTTATCGCAGGCGGAGCGGAATGGGAAGCACCTGCTGACAGCGTTGTTTCCACAGAACGTGCAATTGCTTGTATGGAAGCGTTTTTTGAAACGAGGAAAAGACTAGCCTGTATCGCAGGGCAGTCATTGTGATAATATACACTTGACAAAAACGAATCCTGTCGATAGCAGCCATAATCCGTACCAACGAAAACGCTATGCCGTTCGGTGCATCAAGTTCATCCATCAATCGCATGTTAATATATTAAAAATAGACAATCTGATTCCTGTAAGCGGTTTTATCGTTACACCGTTTGCAGGAATTTTTGTGAAGGATTGCAAAGAGTGAAAGGAAGGGAATGATGAGGCATCTTTTCTCCAGAAGGCAAATTAAAAAATCGGTGTCGCTGCCGGACGGCTGTACACCAGAACAAATTCGGATCGAATCCAGCATCTGCACAGGCGAAAAAACCATCGGTTTCTATGATGCCGCAGAAAAAAAGCTGCGGTATGCCGAACTGGTGCGGACGGAATCGGATATTGCAGCGTTCTATGCCCGTTACGGCTTAGAACCAAATTCAGATCAATAAAAGAGAGACTGCCGCAGCAATGTGACAGTCTCTCTTTTGGTATGGTCATAGGAATTACATCATTACTTTTGCAAATTTCCGTTGGACAGTGCCTTTAGATAGGCATTGATAAAGCCGTCCAGATCGCCGTCCATGACAGCCTGAATATTGCCGTTTTCAAAGCCGGTTCTGTGATCCTTTGCCAGTGTGTACGGCATGAATACATAGGAGCGAATCTGTGCACCCCATGCGATTTCTTTCTGCACGCCCTTGATGTCTGCGATCTTGTCCAGATGTTCCCGTTCTTTGATTTCCACCAGTTTGGATTTCAGCATCTTCATGGCATATTCCTTGTTCTGGAACTGGCTTCGCTGGGTCTGGCAGGCAACCACAATCCCGGTTGGCAAGTGGGTCAGACGAACGGCGGAACTGGTCTTGTTGATGTGCTGGCCGCCGGCACCGCTGGAACGGAATACATCCATCTTAATATCCTCCGGACGAATATCCACTTCCATGTTGTCATCAATTTCCGGCATTACTTCCACTGCGGAGAAGGAGGTGTGCCGTCTGCCGGAGGCATCAAACGGGGAAACCCGCACCAGACGATGCACCCCTGATTCTGACTTCAGAAAACCATAGGCATTTTCGCCTTCAATCAGGATGGAAGCACTCTTCAATCCGGCTTCATCACCGTCGAGATAGTCCAGTGTTGTAACCTTGAAATCATGCCGTTCTGCCCAGCGGTTGTACATCCGGTACAGCATCTCCGCCCAGTCCTGTGCCTCTGTTCCGCCTGCTCCGGCATGGAATGTCAGAATGGCGTTGGAGTGGTCATATTCGCCTGTCAGCAGGGAAGCCAGCTTCTTGTCTTCCAGTTTCTGAATAAAGGCATCTGCCTCTGCATTGATATCCGGTGTGCTTTCTGTTTCGCCTTCTTCTAGGGAAAGCTCAATCAGTGTAATAATATCCTCCAGCTCGGTTTGCATTTTATGATAGTCTGTAATTTTATTTTCCAGGGATTTTGACTCCTGTAACACCTTCTGGGAGTGTTCCAGATCATCCCAGAATCCTTCCTTTGCAATTTCTTCCTGCAATGCATCGTAGCGTTCTTTTGCTGCGGCAACGCCGAGTACTTCGTATAATTCGTCCATATCTTTCTGGTAGTCTGACATGGTTACACGCAATTCATCCAATAAAACCATAGTGTTAACCTCTCTTTTCAAAAATACGGCGTGTACGCCTGTGCTTTACACATACATTTTTATTATACTATAAATCCGCACAGATTGCAATGCATTTTTTTGAAAATTCACGGGAATCCATTTTCGGATTTCTTTTGGAAAAACTTGTCTGAATCGTCCGGCAGATTCGCTACGCTGTCTGCCTGTAACCGCTGTCCGCCCTGTTCTGTACCTCAATTTGCAGTCTAACTACACTAAATTTCTGCATTTCATATCGTTTTGTTTTTTCAGATGGCGGACAGCGGTATCTTGTTTCTCATCCATTGACCGATTCCAATTCGTTTGCTTTGCAAAGGGCAGCTTGCCCTCTGCACTCCTCGCCAAGCTGAGCCAGCTTGACCGCAGTCGCCTGTGGCATAGAATTTAAACCATCATTTAAAAATTGATTTGCGTGGGTTTTCTGGAAAACTACTTGCAATACGGTGAAAAATCGTTTATAATAAAAGAAGTATCTGTTTCCAGATCAAATTGATAAGAAGGGAAGTGCTCCAAATAATATGGATGCAACTACATTTCCGCTGCCGCTGCCGTATCACATTGTGTTATGTGTGCTGGGCTGCGTCTTTTTTCTGGCACAATTTATTCGTTTGAAGAAACCCTATCAGTTGATGATGGCGGCTGCGATGCCAGCCTCTTTGCTGATTTATATCCAGCCTGAAAATGACACTCTATTTTATGCAGTTGGGTTATTGATTGGACTGGATATGCTGCTTGCATTGGTGATTAGCATGGTTTTACGCATTCGTCATCCCAAAAAGAAGCAGGAGGCGGATGCAAGATGAAGCTGGTGATAACGGACTGGAACACGCTTTCTATGACAGACGACCTTTCTGCCGATGGATTGCAGGCTCTGGCAGACGTGACCGCCTATCCGCTGACGGCACCGGAGGAGGCAGCAGCCCATATCGGCGATGCGGAATTGCTGCTTTGCAACAAAACGCCAATTACAGCAGATGTGATGCATGCCTGCCCGAATCTAAAATACATTGGTGTAATGGCAACCGGCTATAATAATATTGATATGGCTGCCGCTGCAAAGCAGCATATTACCGTTTGCAATGCTGGCAGCTATTCTACTATGGCAGTCGCACAGCATACCTTTGCCCTGATGCTGCACCATTACAGCCGCATTGCAGCCTATGATCGTGCGGTGCGTGCCGGTGCATGGGAGAAGTCCTTGCAGTTTTCCTGGTTTCCCTATCCGACTGCGGAACTTGCAGGAAAGACCCTGTGTGTGGTCGGCTATGGTAGTATTGGCAAAAAGGTTGCAGAAATCGGCAGTGCGTTTGGAATGCAGGTGCAGGTCACCACACGTACACAGCCGCAAGACTGTCCATATCCGCTGATTTCGATGGAGGAAGCCTTTCGGACAGCAGATGTGTTGACGATTCACACACCGCTTACGCCGGAAACGGCACATCTGGTTTGTCGGGAGCGGTTGGCATCTATGAAGCCCACTGCTTTTCTCATCAATACCGCAAGGGGCGGCATTGTAGAGGAAGCGGCACTGGCAGCTGCCTTGCAGGATGGAACGATTGCGGGGGCTGCACTGGATGTATTGGATACAGAGCCAATGTCGGAACATACGCCGCTGCGGCAGCTGGCGAATTGTACCATCACACCGCATATTGCATGGGCACCGCTTGAAACCAGAAAACGATTGCTGCAAATTGTCACTGACAACGTAGCTGCCTTTTTGAACGGAACACCGCAGCATGTGGTACACTAAAAATGGAGTAGAAAACAATGGTGGATTTTACAAAGAAAAAACGAATTGTCATTAAGCTCGGCACCTCTACCCTGACGCATAAAACCGGAAAACTGAATATTCGCCGTATGACGAGCCTAGTGCAGGTGCTGTCTGATTTACATAATGCTGGGAAAGAAATTCTGTTGGTTTCCTCTGGTGCCGTGGGTATGGGTGTGGGGAAGCTGAACTTGTCGGAAAGGCCCAAAGATACCCCCTCAAAACAGGCTGCTGCTGCGGTCGGTCAGTGTGAGTTGATGCATATTTATGATGATATGTTTTCTAAATATAGCATTACAGCAGCACAGATTTTGTTGACAAAGACGATTGTGCAGAATCCAGAACGTTGCCGTCATGTACAGAATACCATCCAAAGACTACTGCAATTGGGTGTAATTCCGATTGTAAACGAAAATGATACTGTTGCGATTGATGAATTGGAGCTGGAAATCGGAGAAAATGACTCCCTTTCTGCGATGATTTCGACGGTTGCGGATGCGGATTTGCTGTTGATTCTGTCGGATATTGATGGTTTGTTTTCCGCAGATCCACGGACGCACGAGGATGCAGAGGTAGTACCGCTGGTGAAGGCGATTGATGATTCCATTTTGCAGATGGCAGGCGGTGCCGGCACAACGCTTGGAACAGGTGGCATGGCAACTAAGCTCAATGCCGCTCAGATCGCAACAGAAAACGGGATTGATATGGTTATCATGAATGGTAAAAATCCGAACTTGCTCTATGATTTATTTGATAACAAACCAGTGGGAACACTGTTCCTCGCTAAGCAAAGGAAAGGAGAACAGACACGATGAACTATGCACAGACACTCGGGGAAAAGGCAAAAGTCGCTGCTCCGGCAATTGCCAATGCCAGCCCAAAGATGAAAAATGCTGCATTGACCGCCATTGCAGCAGCTTTGACGCAGCAGACGGATCGGATTCTACAGGCAAATGCCAGGGATTTGGAGGCTGCCGTGCAGAACAATATGACAGCTTCTTTACAGGATCGTCTGCGTTTGACACCGGCACGCATTCAAGGGATGGCGGATGCCATTCAGGAATTGATTGCCATGGATGATCCGGTTGGCGTGGTGGAGAGTGGTTCGGTGCGGCCAAACGGCTTACAGATTCTCAAGACCAGAGTGCCGCTTGGGGTCATTGGGATCATCTTTGAATCCCGTCCGAATGTAACCGTAGATGCGGCAACGCTCTGTTTGAAGGCAGGCAATGCAGTAATTCTGCGGGGCGGCAAGGAAGCAATTCACTCCAATACCTGTCTAATGACAATCATGCGGGAAGCGGTGGAAACGGTTGGATTTCCAGCTGATGTGATGCAGTTAGTCGAAGACACTTCCCGGCAGACAGCAAGCGATATGATGAAGCTGAATGGTTATTTAGATGTGCTGATTCCAAGGGGCGGTGCCGGTTTGATTCAGGCAGTGGTACAGCAGGCAACCGTGCCGGTCATTGAAACTGGTGTGGGGAACTGCCATGTGTATGTGGACAGCTGTCTGGACGGCATGGCAGACTATGAAATGGCAACGCGTATTATCGACAATGCCAAGACCCAGCGGCCATCTGTCTGCAATGCCATTGAAGGACTTTTGGTACATGCGGACGTGGCAGAAACGCTTTTGCCGATGGTGCAGCAGGCATTTGCCGCACATGATGTGACCATCTATGGCTGTGAAAAAACGCGTGCCATTTTGGGGGAAAGTGTCCTGCCAGCAACAGAGACCGAGTATGCAACGGAATTTTTAGATTATAAGATTTCCGTCAAGGTGGTTTCCAGTTTGGAGGAAGCCATTGCACATATTGCCAAGTATGGTACAAAGCATTCGGAATGTATTGTGACGAGAAGCCTGACTGCCGCAAAGCGGTTTCAGCAGGAAGTGGATGCCGCAGCGGTTTATGTGAATGCTTCCACACGGTTTACAGACGGTGGCGAATTTGGCTATGGAGCAGAGATTGGTATTTCCACGCAGAAGCTGCATGCGAGAGGACCGATGGGCTTGAAAGAACTGACGACTGTGAAGTATCTGATCAACGGAGATGGACAGATTCGGTAAAATTTGTATGTGTTTAGAATGCGTTTGATGAATCCATTTTATCCGCCGGACGGCGACTGCGGGCACAGGCGAACAGCGTAGCGTTTTCGCCGGCACCGTTTGTAGTTGGCAGCGGTAGAATGCATGTTAAGAATAGGAACATTGATTTCCGTGTTAATGAGAGAAACAGCAACGCCGCTGGTGCATGGGTCACCAGCGGCGTTGTTTGGTTGTGTAAAAGGTGGTTAAGCGGCTGTACATTCCGTTGCCTGGCAGCGGAACATAGCAATGGTAAGAATGAGTGCAAAATAATAGCGATTTGTCATCATGCGTCAAAAATCCTTTCCGTTTAGCAAGTTGGCACACAGCTTCTTTAGCATACCATATTTGCAAAATGCCGTCAAGCAAAATCATGTTATATTTTGCCGCATTTTGCTGCAAAGCGGATGCATACGAAAAAAGAGGATTACTGGAATTTCATGTTGGCAAAAATTCGCTCCATTCTGGCATTGGGGAAATGCACATCAAAAAATGTCTGAAGCCCGTTGGTCGCAGCAATGCCGTCGATTCTCTGTGACCAGCGAAACACTGCCCCGATGGTCATGATCGCATCGAACAGGAGAAACGCAAACAAAATCCATGTGATGATTTTTCCGGTATGGTTTGGAATGCGTAAAATCCATTTTGCAATCCGGGGATAGAGATTTTTCATCCAAAGAACACCAAGCAGTCCCCAAAAGACCGAATAAAGCAAGCAGATTCTGCCATTGATGTTGAATGGCATACTGCTGTAATCCCAAGAGCAAGAGCCGAAGACAGTTTCCTGTCCCCATGAGCAAACATACTCCACTACGCTGCCGACAATCAGACCACCCAGAAAAGAAATACTGCTGTTGCGGTTGCGGAATCGATAAAGGGCAAGTGTCAGTGCTACAGCACCAGCCCCATAGAGCAGATTAAAGGGACCGTATACCAGACCAGCACGGCTTTCCAGATAACCGTTCCGCATCAGGCACCAGAGCAGCTCAACCATCACCCCTGCAAAGCTGCCCGCAAAGAAAATGAGAAACAGCTTGTAAAAATTTAGTCCCTGTGCAAAGTGACCGCTTTTTCGTTCTGCAAAGTCAATTGTTGCATTTGCAGGTGCTTTTGGTACAAGGCCTTTTTTCTGACTGCGTTCTGTATCGTGCAGCCGGGTTTGCAGTTCATCTGTCATGGCAGAGGTCGTATTATAGCATTTTTTATAGTTTCCGGCAGCGGTTTTCAGTGCTGCAATTTCCTCACGGATCGCTTCATGGCGTTTGCGAGCTGCGGTATCCAGCGGAAGCGTTTCCTGTGCCAGCTGGGCATAGCATGTTTGCAAGTGCTGGTCGGTTTCGTTGAGCTTCTCCAGACCGTCTTGGCTGTGCTGGAGCAGGGTATGAACCGAGTCAGATACAGATTCTGGTGGGGTGGATGTGGTTTTTGTTGCAGCTGTTGTTTCGGTTATGATTTCGACAGGATTCATGTAAATTCGACACCTCCTGCTTTTATTATAGCATAGGGAGCAGAGATCTGCAATATTTTATAAAAAAATTTGTTTCAAATTGTAACGGCATTGTTGGCAGTCAAGGAATGCATCGTTTTTTGCAACCTATTTATGATATGCAGAGACGATCAAAAAAATGACCTGTCAACAAGGTTACAGGTCTAAAATTAAATTTTATTCGATGACAAGTATCCTATATTTTTCGCCATCCTAGTTCACTTCCTGCTGGTACTTTTTATCGTTGTATTTTTTCGAATGATAAATTCTAATATTTTTCATATTTCCTCCAGCCATGGCGGCATAAAATACAAAGTCACTTTTAGTGCCGGAGCACCAAAAGTGACTTTTTCAAATTATTTTTTGTCATTGCACAGCCAAAATAGAATTTGACTGGAAAGCAAGTTACATCGTAATTTGCTTATGCCTTGCCAACAGAACCAAACAGGTTCATCTTTTCTTCTACCTTTGCAAGGATTGCCTCATAGCCCGGCAGCAGCAGCTTTCTCGGGTCAAAGCCCTTGCCCTGCTGATCCTTACCAGCTTCGATATACTTTCTGGTTGCTTCTGCGAATACCAGCTGGCATTCTGTGTTAACATTGATCTTTGCAACGCCCAGAGAGATTGCCTTTGTGATCTGGTCATCCGGAATCCCCGTACCGCCATGCAGAACCAACGGCATATCACCAACTGCTTCCTTGACAGCAGCCAGTGTCTCAAAGCTCAGACCTTCCCAGTTTGCCGGATAAACACCGTGGATGTTGCCGATACCAGCAGCCAGAATGTCAACGCCCAGATCAGCAATGGTCTTGCATTCCTGCGGATCAGCACATTCGCCCTTGCCGATAACGCCATCTTCTTCGCCGCCGATTGCACCGACTTCTGCTTCGATGGACAGACCCAGCTTGTGTGCCACTGCAACCAGTTCCTTGGTCTTTGCGATGTTTTCTTCAATCGGGAAATGAGAACCATCAAACATGATAGAAGTGAAACCAGCCTTGATGCAGTCATAGCACTGGTCATAGGTACCGTGATCCAGATGCAGTGCAACGGGAACTGTGATGCCCAGAGATTCATCCATTGCCTTTACCATAGCTACAACGGTTTTAAAACCAGTCATATATTTGCCGGCACCACCGGAAACACCTAGGATAACCGGAGACTGCAGCTTTTCAGCCGTATTTAGAATTGCCTTTGTCCATTCCAGATTGTTGATGTTAAACTGACCGACAGCGTACTTGCCGTCTCTTGCCTTGTCCATCATATCCTTTGCAGATACTAACATAATTAAACTTCCTCCTGTAAAGTGTTTGCGTGTCTGAGGAGACACGTCGATACGTGAAAACCGTCCCCATTTTGGGTGGCATCTGTTTTTATTATACCGCATTCTGCAAAAAAAAGCAATGGCATTTTGAAATTTTTTCAAACGAAATTGGTTTTTGTCGTTTTTGCACAGAGAATCGGGAGTTTTCAGTAGATTTGTAGACAACGGTTCTGGAATCATTGTGGAAGCAGAACGTGATAGGGTGTTGTTTATGGTTATGGGTGAGAGCGGATGATCATCCGCCAGATGACTTCTGCCACCTGTTTGCAGTCATCTTTGCAATCATTTTGCAGCCATTTTTGCAGGACACCCAAAATGCCGGTATACAAAAATTCATATAGATAGATGCTCTCCAATGATGGAGACGTGATTTTGCTGTGCAGCAGTTTTTTGCTGTAATGTGCGTGCAAAATGGTAGAGAAGCGGGAAATAGAAATACCGCTGCATTGCTGGAACAGACAGCGAAATAAATCCTTGTGTTTTTGTACATAATTCAGAAGCTGTTCCATATCCTGCACAGAGGGGGCTTCCTTGGCGAAGATGGCATCGATGTCCTGATAAACCTGTTCTTCAATTTCGTCCATCAGATCATACATATCTTTGTAGTGCATATAGAATGTAGAGCGGTTGATGTCTGCCGCCTCACAGACTTCCCGCACGGTAATCCGGTTGAGTGGCTTTTCCTGCATTCGTTCTATGAGTGCTGTCTGCAAAGCCTGCTGGGTATAGCGAACTCTCCGGTCATTTGACCTTTTCATATCGATCCTCCTTTTTTATTTTATACCATGTGAAAATCGCTTTTTCAACATTTCTTTTATATTTGTTTGATTTTGTACATTTGTTCTATTTTTGTACTTGCTATCGTCTTCTTTTTTGATTATAATAAAAACATGAAAAAAATGCAATTCTTGCTTTCAGTTTTGTAGATTCTTACAAAAAACAAAAAGATAGGAGAACACTTTTATGGATATTCATCAGTTTTTTTTGGGAAATATTTTTCATGCTTATACATTTTTCGGGGCACATGTGCAAGAAAACGGCGGGGTTACGTTTCGCACACTTGCACCGAATGCCGAAAAAGTATCGCTAATTTGTGAAGTCAATGACTGGGAAGAAATTCCCATGGAAAAAACGCATGATGGCGGCATTTATACCTGTACGGTCAGAGATGCCATTCCAGGGATGATGTATAAATATCGGATTTATTCAAAGCATTACGTGGATGTCGAATTTATTGATCACTGCGATCCCTATGGGTTTGGAATGCAGCTGCGGCCAGGAACGGCTTCTATTATTCGAGATGAAAACAGTTATCATTTTCAGGATAGCGAATGGATGGAACGGCGTGGCGGACATTTAGAACGTCCCATCAACATCTATGAAGTGCATTTTGGTTCCTGGAAAACCAATCCAAATGATCCGAATGGCTGGTATCGCTATGAGGAACTGGCTCCCATGCTGATTGCCCATGCAAAGAAAAATGGTTATAATTACATTGAATGTATGCCGTTGAGTGAACATCCGGCAGACTGTTCCTGGGGCTATCAGAACACTGGGTTCTATAGTCCGACTGCCCGTTATGGCGATATGGATGGCTTCAAAAAGTTTGTGGATCTCTGTCACCGCAACGGTATTGGTGTGATTATGGATTTTGTACCGGTGCATTTTGCAGTAGATGGTTATGCACTGGCAAGGTATGACGGGACGTCGCTCTATGAATATCCGGATGACAACAGCGATAATTACAGCGAGTGGGGCAGTTGTAATTTTGTGCATTCTCGGGGAGAAGTTTGCAGTTTCTTGCAATCGTGTGCGAATTACTGGCTGACGGAATTTCACTTTGACGGGATTCGGATGGATGCCGTCAGTCGGCTGATTTACTGGGGCGGCGATCAGAACCGAGGCGAAAATCTGGAGAGCCTGACATTCCTCAAGCGGATGAATCAGGGTTTGCATCAGCTGCATCCAGATGCGATGCTGATTGCAGAGGACTCTACCAACTTTGAGGGTGTCACTCGTCCGGTGGAATACGGCGGATTGGGCTTTGACTACAAATGGGATATGGGCTGGATGAATGACACGCTGAATTATTTTCGGTGCAATCCGTTTTTCCGGGGCACCGCTTATCACCAGCTGACTTTCTCTATGATGTATTACTATAATGAACGCTATCTGCTGCCGTTTTCGCATGATGAAACGGTACATGGTAAGGCAACGATTGTGCAGAAAATGTTCGGCGATTATGAGCAGAAATTTCCGCAGGCACGGGCATTGTATCTCTATATGTATACGCATCCTGGAAAGAAACTGAACTTTATGGGGAATGAACTGGGACAGCTGCGAGAGTGGACAGAAGAACAGGAACAGGACTGGAATATTCTCGAATACCCGATTCACGATGCGTTTTATCATTTCATGCGGGATCTGCACCAACTGTATTTACAGGAAGCTGCTTTGTCGCAGTGGGATTACCGTCGAGAGGGATTTTGCTGGATTGACTGTCATCAGGAGGAGCGGTGTATCTATGCCTATGAACGCCGTGCTGGACAAGAACGGCTTTTAGTAGTGCTGCATTTTTCCGATTTACAGGAGCAGCAGTATACCGTGACAGTGCCGAATTGTGTGGCATTGAAACCGCTGCTGCATACGGACTGGATGTGTTATCACGGTACAGTGGAAGAGAGCACCGAACTGCTGTTGGCAGAACCGACAGAAAAAGGCGGACAAGTAACCCTGCCGCTTGCACCATACAGTGGGATGCTGTTCCGGATTCACACCAGCAGTGAAAAGGTGATGTTTGCACCATATCAGAAGGCACAGAGCTGGAAGAAAAGTGGAACAGCATCAGTACGAATAGGATAGTGAGCGGAATAGGCAGGAGAATGATATGTTTTTTCTTCTTCCTTTTTGTGAAAATTGATCTATTTTCGAAAAATATGTTGACTTTTCTGTAAAAATGTGATATGCTTAAAAAAACAGTGACAAACTGTATTTTATTTGACAGAATGCCGCAGCATCTGTTATAAAAAATGAAAGCCTGCGGAGGAGGTTACATTGTGAAAAAGTATATTGCGGAGTTTTTGGGAACCATGGTACTGGTACTGTTTGGTTGCGGTACGGCTGTAGTTTGCGGTGGATTTACTGGTGGAATGGACAGTGGCTTTCTCGGGGTGGTTGCGATTGCATTGGCGTTTGGGCTTGCCATTGTTGCAGCAGCGTATGCCATCGGGGACATTTCTGGATGTCATGTGAATCCGGCTGTTTCGCTGGCAGTGTTGATTAATGGCAAGATGACAGTTACAGATTTTATTGGCTATGTGATCGCACAGATTGCTGGTGCGTTTGCAGGTAGCGGTATCTTGAAGCTGATCACTGCAAATTCTAATTTAGAGGGAACTGGTGCAAATGGCTATGGCGAACTGTCCGGCGTAGGTCTGAACTCTGGTGGTGCATTTGTAGTAGAAGTGATTCTGACATTTGTATTTGTGATGACGATTCTGGGCGTGACTAGAACCAAGAAGACGGCTTCTCTTGCAGGGCTAATGATTGGTTTGACGCTGACATTTGTACATTTGATTGGCATTCCGCTGACAGGTACTTCTGTCAATCCGGCAAGAAGCTTATCTCCAGCTGTTTTCGCTGGTGGGGAAGCATTGAGACAGGTTTGGCTGTTCATCATTGCACCGTTTGTTGGTGCTGCCATTGCAGGAATCGTACATAAAGTACTATATGCAGGGCATAAGGACGAAGAATAAAGAGAACATCGGAAATTTCCATATAAAAATGCTGTCGGTTTTGTATGCCGACAGCATTTTTTTGAACAAGGTAAGGTGCAAGACTTTCTGCTGGTTTACTATGGATATGCATTTGGAGAATGAACAAGGCTGTAACAGTTATTTTTATTGATATACTATCAACTGCTTTCCATCTCTTATTTAAAGATGTTTTAAATTGACTCGATACGCCCTCAATTCTGTTTCTTCAAAATTTGCTAAAATATAATCCATTTCATTCAGTAGCTTTTCTTTTTCCGATGGCAGATTTCCTTGCAGTTTGAATAAGTTGGAAGCCCCAAGTGCTGCAAAGTGGGTTCGAATTTCCAGTTTGTCAATGAATAACCGCAGCTCTTTCAACTTTTCGATTTCACTTTCTTCCTGCCAATTTCCCAGTTGTATTTCTTTGTATAATGCGGATGAGGGATAGACGGTTAACATAGATGCACCAACTATTTTGGGATGCAGCTGATTGAAAATAGAAACCGTTTTCCATACACTTTCTGTGCTTTTTCCTTTGCCGGCGATGCCCGTTAGGTAGAAGAAATGATAGGTAATATTTGCAGCATCCAGTTTATGACACTGTTCTAAAATATCGTGTGAATGGTATCCTTTATGCATAAAGTCAAGTGCATCATCATCGCCTGTTTCCACACCGATGGTGATCTGATCGTAGCCAACTGCTCGCAATGCCTTTAATTCTTCGATACTTTTTGTAGTAATGTCTGTGATTCTTGCAAAACAACCAATGCTGTGAAGCCGTTGTAAATACTGTTTTGCAAGGTAGGCAATCGTTTTTAATTTGTCGACGCTCAGAACGAACGGATTTGCTCCTGTTAAAAAAAGTCGGGTGACATCCGGCATGAATTGATAAATTTCCCGCAAATCCATTTCGATTTCCTCCATTGGTGACATGCGAAATGGAAACGGCACATCCTCATAGAGGGTACAGAACTTGCATTTATGATGTGTACAGCCTGCCGTAACTTGAATGAGTGCAGACCACGCTTCATATGGTGGCCGCCAAATGGTTCCTGTAAAGTGCATAATAGTTCCTCCTAGACCTGTCTCTTATACACATCTCCG
>DYCW01000274.1 GCA_019417865.1 Ruminococcus sp.
TTGGTAGAGGTTGTGTGATTGGTGCTGGCAGCGTGGTAACCAGAGATATTCCATCTGGTTCACTGGCGGCTGGTAATCCGTGTCGGGTGATTCGTCAGATTACTGAACAGGATTCTATTTATTTGAAGCAGCAGTTATTTTAATGACAGAACCATTCGCAGCTTTGTGCGGCGGTATCGGGATTTGCACAATCACTATCCACAGCCTGGCAATCGTGGTTGTAAACCGGCTGATTTGGTGGAAGTGTTACCAGATATGCCAAATCAAGTACTGTTTTGGACCGAGGATGTATACCAGGATGAAGCGGTTAGAGAACAGATGCAGGAAATGGTAGATGCCGCAGAGCAACAACCGAGAAAAACAATGGCATCTTTCATGCAGGAACAAATTGGACGGCAGGAGCTGCTGAAAAAGTTGGGAATCGAAAATTTCAAGTAAAAGCAAAAATGGAGTTGTAGAAACAGGCAGGTAATGGTGTTTGTTTTCATACATATTGCAAGTGCGAACTGCAAAAACTGCAATCCGCACTTGCAATTTTTTTGGAATCGTAGTATAATAAACTACATTGCAAAAAACAAAGGGAAAAATAGAGATTCTCAAAATGAAACAAACCTGTTTTTCCAAAAATAGATAAGGATGAAATCATGGCAAAAAAAGAAATTTATGATAACGAGAGCATTACCATGTTGAAAGGCCCGGACAAGGTGCGGAAACGACCAGGGGTTATTTTCGGTTCGGACGGCATTGACGGCTGTGCCCATTCGGTGTTTGAAATTGTCTCCAACTCCATTGACGAGGCACGCTCCGGTTTTGGAGATAAGATCATTGTCACGCAGTATGCGGACAATTCTATCGAAGTAGAGGATTTTGGACGGGGCTGTCCGGTGGATTTTAACAACAAGGAAGAACGTTACAACTGGGAACTGGTCTTCTGCGAGCTGTATGCCGGTGGTAAATATAGTGCAGATGGTGACAACTATGCTTATTCTCTTGGCTTGAATGGACTGGGACTTTGTGCTACGCAGTTTTCCTCTGCCTACATGGATGTGGAAATCTACCGAGATGGTTTTTGTTATCAGCTGCATTTTGAAAAGGGCATCAATGTCGGCGGTTTAAAAAAAACACCGGTGAAAACCAAAAAAACCGGTACCAAAATTCACTGGCTGCCAGATTTAGAAGTTTTCACCGAAATCAGTATTCCAGATTCCTATTTTCGGGATGTACTGAAGCGACAGGCGGTTGTTAATCCGAATTTGCTGTTCCTTTATCGGAAGCAGCAGACAGACGGTACCATGGAAGAACTCAGATTCCTGTATGAAAACGGTATTGCGGACTATGTGCAGGAGTTGGCGGGTGATACTGCATTGACCAGTATTCAAACATGGGAGTGCCAGCGAGAAGGACGGGATAGAGAAGATAAGCCGGACTATAAAGTGAAACTATCTGTCTCTTTTACCTTTTCCAATCGGGTGCAGCAGATTGAATATTATCACAATTCCAGCTTTTTGGAACATGGTGGTTCGCCGGAACGGGCGGTTAAACAGGCGTTTGTCTCCCAGATTGACAGCTATTTGAAACAAAACGGAAAGTATCTAAAAAATGAAAGTAAGCTGACATTTGCCGATGTGGAAGACTGTTTGCTTCTGGTTTCTTCCAGTTTTTCTACACAGACATCCTATGAGAACCAGACGAAAAAAGCAATCACCAATAAATTTATCTATGAAGCAATGACGGACTTTCTGAAACATCAGCTGGAGATTTATTTCATTGAAAATCCAGACGAAGCCGTAAAGATTGCAGAACAGGTGTTGATCAATAAACGCAGCCGGGAAAATGCGGAGAAGACCCGTCTGAACATTAAGAAAAATCTGGCTGGCAACATTGACCTTGCCAATCGGGTGGAAAAGTTTGTGGACTGTCGCAGCAAGGATGTATCCCGACGGGAATTGTATATCGTAGAAGGAGACTCTGCATTGGGTTCTGTCAAGATGGCACGGGATGCGGAGTTTCAGGCGGTGATTCCGGTGCGTGGGAAAATTTTGAATTGTCTGAAGGCGGACTATAACCGCATTTTCAAAAACGATATTATTACCGACATTATTAAACTGCTTGGCTGCGGCGTGGAGGTAAAGACAAAGGCAAATAAAGAATTATCCCTGTTTAATCTGGATGGTTTGCGATGGAATAAAATTGTCATTTGTACGGATGCCGATGTAGATGGTTTTCAGATTCGAACACTGATTCTGACGATGCTCTATCGGCTGACACCGACATTGATTGAGAATGGTTATGTCTATATTGCAGAATCTCCTCTGTTTGAGATTACAACAAAAAAGCGTACCTACTTTGCCTATACGGAAAAAGAAAAGGTCGAGATTCTGAAAAAGATTGGAAAAGAACCAGTAACGCTTCAGCGTTCAAAAGGTCTGGGTGAGAATGAAGCAGATATGATGGCTCTGACCACAATGAATCCAGAGACGAGGCGATTGATTAAGGTGACGCCGGCAGGTGTAGAAGAAACCGCAGCCATGTTTGACTTGCTGTTGGGGGACGATTTGCAGGGAAGAAAGCAGTTTATTGCAGAATATGGACATGCTTATTTGGAACTAGCAGACATTAGTTGAGATATTGATTCACTATTTTGACGGAGAAAGGTTGCAAAAAAGAAAAACGATAATAGATCTATTCGATTATTCAAAAAATGAACTGTGAAACAT
>DYCW01000275.1 GCA_019417865.1 Ruminococcus sp.
GAACACAGCACAAAAAGAACGGATTCGTCAGCTTCGTATGGAAGGTGTGACCTATGAGAAAATTGCAGTGAGTCTGGATTTATCTGTAAACACGGTCAAATCCTTTTGTCAGCGAAATCAGCTGGGCGGCAGAAAACAGCATACTTCCGCAAAACATACCTGCAAGCAGTGCGGAGCAGAAGTAAAACAGCTTTTGCATCGGAAAGAGAAAAAGTTTTGCTCTGACAAATGCCGTCTGACCTGGTGGAATTCTCATCTGGAAAAGATGCAGCATTGTTCTGCCCAATCGTTGATTTGTCCGGTGTGCGGAAATACTTTTTCAGCCTATTCCTGCAAAAACCGCAAATATTGTTCCCGTACCTGTTATGGAAAATCAAAAACAGGAGGTCTGTCATGAAGACTGAAAAATATCAAAACGTGATGATGTATCAAATCATGGTTTCCATTCTGAAAAGCTGGGTTCATGAGCATATCATTTCATCGGACGAGTACCGCAGAATGAATACAATTCTTGCCGAAAAATACGGCTTAAATTCGTGTAGTATATTCCTTGACTCCTCCGCAGTTCAGAGGTAATATGTCATCACGAAAGGAGGGGTACCATGGAACGAGTGATACAACAGGTGCAGTTTCCGATACCGAAGCAGCCAAAGCTGAAACGGGTTGCCGCTTATGCCAGAGTTTCCAACGGCAAAGACGCCATGCTGCATTCCTTGTCTGCACAGGTCAGTTATTACAGTGAATTGATACAGAATCATCACGGTTGGCTTTACTGCGGCGTATATGCTGATGAGGCACTGACCGGAACAAAAGGAAATCGTGAAAACTTTCAGAAAATGCTTGCAGAATGCCGTGCCGGAAAGTTGGATTTGATTCTGACAAAATCAATTTCCAGGTTTGCCAGAAATACAGTGACGCTTCTGGAAACAGTCAGAGAATTGAAGGATATCGGTGTGGATGTTTATTTTGAAGAGCAGAATATCCACACTATGAGTGCAGACGGTGAATTGATGCTGACGATTCTTGCAAGCTATGCACAGGAGGAAAGTCTGTCTGCCAGCGAAAATAAGAAATGGCAGATTCGCAGAGATTTTGAACAAGGTAAAATCGGCGGAATTGTCATACTGGGTTACAGGCGTACCAAGGACGGCAGTCTGGAAATTGTACCAGAGGAGGCGGAAACTGTCAGGATGATTTTTGCAGATTATCTCTCTGGAATGGGAAAACAAGCAATTGCCAATAAGCTGAATGAACAGGGAATTCCAACCCGAAACGGCAATCAGTGGAGCCCGGAAAGTGTAT